>JAFGJX010000105.1 GCA_016928865.1 Spirochaetota bacterium | reverse complement strand
GGCAAAGGAAAAGAGCATCTCCGAGGAGCAATAGTACGGCAGGTTCGACACGATCTTTGTAAACGGGCCATCCGGCGGATTTTTCAGAAAATCGCCATGGATCAGGGTAAAGGCGTCCGCGCCCCGGAAGCGTTCCTCCAGGTAACGCGAAAAGCCGGCATCGATCTCCACCGCGGTAACGCGCCCGGCCCTCTCGACAAGCAGCTCGGTGAGCGCGCCAAGCCCCGGACCCACCTCGAGGACCCGGTCGGCGGCGGTGACTCGCATCACTCCGATTATCCGGTTCCGCGCCTCCACGGAAACCAGAAAATTCTGCCCCAGCTTTTTGTTCGGCCGGATTCCCCGCTCCACGATAATGCGTTTAATTTCAGCTACGTTCATACCCGGCCGCTTCCCGGGACGCCGCGCGGCGCCCCGCATGGTGTGACGGCGGTCTGACCGCCGGCCTTCTGTCCTATACAGGATCGCCCGTTATTGGGCAAGATATTTTTTCCCGGCGCAATACGACCGGGCGGATGAGGGCTCCCGCGGGCCGTTCACGGAAATTGTTTGACGGCACGGCATTTTGCCGATACTAATACTGTCATGCAACATCATCCCGACACCGCGGGCACCGCGCCCGATTTCGCCCGGCCGCGCGCGGTTAAAAGGAACTGTCCGGCCCGTTTTTATTACGCGTGTGTTAAATTTAGGGGATTTGACCGGTTAGTTTCACTGCATCTGTTGACAAAAAACCTAATAGGAAATTATATTCATCATGTCATTAAGAAAATAACGATTACAGATTTTCACCACGAACCGGAGGAACTGATGAAAAAGATAACGCCAACGATCGCCACGGAGAGGAACTATACCGTCGAAAAAGAGAAGAACCTCCCGATATCGAGCTATTTCGGCGAGGACACCTTTAACGATAAGCTGATGCAGGCGAAACTCCCCAAGGTTTTCTACAACAAGCTGCGGGACAGCATAGACACGGGCAAGAACCTCGACATCGAGACAGCCAACGCGGTGGCCCACGCGATGAAGGAATGGGCTCTGGAGATGGGCGCAACGCACTTCGCGCACTGGTTCCAGCCCATGACCGGAGCCTCGGCAGAGAAGCATGACGCCTTTATAGAGATCATCGGCCCGGGCGAAGTGATCGAACGCTTTACCGGCGAGCAGCTCGTGCAGGGAGAACCGGACGCGTCGAGCTTCCCGAGCGGCGGTCTTCGCTCCACCTTCGAGGCGCGCGGCTACACGGCATGGGACATGTCCAGTCCCGCGTTCCTCCGAAAGAACGGGATCGGCATCACCCTCTGCATACCGTCGGTATTCATATCGTACCACGGCGAGGCCCTGGACAAGAAGACGCCCCTCCTCCGCTCGATCCTCGCCGTAAACAGGAGCGCGCTCCGGATCCTGAAGCTCCTGGGCAACAGAAAGACGAAAAAGATCGTCTCAAACCTCGGACCCGAGCAGGAGTATTTCTGCATCGACATGGACTACTTCTACAAGCGCCAGGACATGGTGCTCACCGGCAGGACAATCGTCGGCGCGGCGCCTGCAAAGGGACAGGAGCTTGAGGACCAGTACTTCGGCAGCATCAAGGAGCGGATGCAGTCCTTCATGCACGACACCGAGGAAGAGCTCTACAAGCTCGGCATCCCGGCCAAGACGCGTCACAACGAAGTGGCCCCTTCGCAGTTTGAGATCGCGCCCATCTTCGAAGACGCGAACATCGCCGTCGACCACAACGTTCTCGTCATGGAAAAGCTGCAGCAGGTGGCCCGCCAGCACAATATGGCGGTCCTGCTCCACGAGAAGCCGTTCGCCGGCATCAACGGATCGGGCAAGCACCTGAACTGGTCGCTCTCGACCGACGACGGCATCAACCTGTTCAAGCCGGGCAAGACGCCGCACGACAACATCCAGTTCCTGGTGTTTCTCCTGGCCACCCTGAAGGCGGTGTACCGCCACGCGGACCTGCTGCGGGCATCCGTGGGTTCAGCAGCCAACGACCACCGGCTGGGCGCCAACGAGGCGCCGCCGGCGATCATATCGGTCTTCCTGGGCGAGCAGCTGACCAGGATCCTCGAGAGCATCGAGAAGGGCGTCGCGTCCGACGCGTCCGACATGTCTATCATCAACCTCGGGATATCCTCGCTCCCGATCGTGAGCAGGGACAACTCTGACCGGAACCGCACCTCGCCGTTCGCCTTTACCGGCAACAAGTTCGAGTTCCGCGCGGTTGGCTCGTCCCAGAACATCTCCTTCCCCGCCACGGTGCTCAACACCATAATGGCGGAGTCGCTCGACGAAGTGTCTGAGCTGATCGAGAAACACAAGGGCGAGAATATCAAGCAGGCCGTACTCGACATCATGAAGGAGGAGCTCCCGAAGGTCAAGGCCATCCTCTATCAGGGCGATAACTATTCCGAGGAATGGCACCGGGAAGCGGAAAAGCGGGGACTTCCGAACCTGAGGACCGCGCCCGAAGCGTTCAGGGCCATGGATACGGACAAAGCGAGGAAGCTATTCGAGAAATACGGCGTGCTCTCCCCCGTGGAGCTGAAATCCCGATACACCATACGGATCGAAAAATACTGCAAGGATATCGAGATAGAGGCCAAGGCCCTGTGCAATATATCGTCAAGCCAGATCGTGCCCTCGGCCGTATCCTACCAGAAGGAGCTGGCGGAATCGATCATCCGCACGGAAAAGGCTCTCGGGCAGGACGCGGACCTCGGGGCGCAGAAAAAGCTCCTGAAGCGGATCTCCGAGCTTATCAGCGGCACACAGGAATCCCTGTCCGACCTTAAGGCCCTTCTCGCCACCGCCGCCACGTACCACGAGCAGGCACGGGCCGATTACCTCTGCGCCGAGGTGCGGAGCGCCATGGGCGAAATACGCAAGAAGGTCGACGAGCTGGAAAACCATGTGGCCGACCACCAGTGGCCCATGCCGAAATTCTGGGAGATGCTGTTTGTAAATTAACGGGTTTTAAACAACGTACACGCAAAAACCGCATGGCTTCGCCACGCGGTTTTTGCGTTCATATAAAAAAAGTATTGATCAATTAACCGGCCGGTCAATACTATGCCTTTCATCGGTTACGGAATCACGCCAGGCTGATAACAATATTCATTTATAGAGAGCGCTTATGTCAGACATACTCGTTTTTGTCGGTTACGGAGAAGCATTCATCTTCATAGTCCTTCTTCTCGCCAGCGTCCTCGCCCTCGCGGTGGGCATGGAACGCGGTATAATCTTTAAAAGAAACTACAATAAAACGATCGCCGGCTTCGCTTCGGAATTGATACGCCTTTTAAGATCGCGCGACCTCAAGGCGGCGCTTCATCTGGTGAAGGAGTCCGGCGAAAACGCCTACACCCGCTTCGCGCTCTTCGCGATAGAGCACGCGCAGGACAACGCGGCGGGCCTCGAAGACCTGATGGCGGGAAAAATCATCGAGGAAAAGATGGAGCTCGAAAAACGGCTCACCATACTGAACACCCTCGGCAACAACGCGCCGTTCATCGGCCTGCTCGGGACCGTCCTGGGAGTCATCAAGGCGTTCCACGGCCTCGGGACCCTCGGCAGCACCGGCGCCGAGGTGGTCATGCGCAGCATCTCGCGCGCTCTGCTGGCGACGGCGGCGGGCCTGTTCATAGCGATACCGGTGGTCATGGCCAACAACTTTTTTACGAAGCGGGTCAAGATCATCACCCAGCATCTCGAGATACTTTCCCGGGAGATCAGCGCAAGCCTGCATATGCGCGGGCCCGCGCCGGCAAAAAAACCGAAGGCGTCAAAAAAGAGGTAACGATATGGCAACACTTCCCGGCGGCGACGACAGCGACGAGATCGGCTATATAAATATCACCCCGATGGTTGACGTGCTCCTCGTCCTCCTGGTCATTTTCATGGTGACCGCAAACTTCCTGAAGCAGGAGTCCGTTAACATCAACCTGCCGAAGGTGGGCGCGGCTGACCCGAATGTCGCGAAATCGATCCAGGTGGCCCTAACCAGAAACGGCGCCCTCTTCATGGAAGACACGGAAACAACGGAGGACGCCCTGGTCAGGAAACTCTCCGCTGAATCGAAATACCGGCCCAACATGCGGGTGACCCTGTCCGCCGACGAGCGCTTGAGCTACGGCACCATCGCGCACGTCATGGGCCTGATCCGTCAATCGGGCGTCACCCGCATCGCCCTCTCGGTAAAACGATAAGCGACGGTCGGCGCCATGGCGATGTCCGTCATACATGCGATACGGGACAGGATCAGGGGGATGGACCTCTTCGAGCTCTGCCTCACCGTCTCGCTCATCATTCACGGCGCCGGATGCATCGCCTACCTCATATCCGTTCTGCCCGGCTTCTCCGACGATGAAAAGATATTCGACGCCGCGGCCATGAAGCTGAAAGACGTCGAGGTGGATTTTATCGAGATGCCCCCTTCGATACTGATGGGCGGCGACACCAACCCTGCGCCCGTCCAGAAGGAGGAATGGATAGAGGGGACCGGTACTGACAGGCCGGACGCGGACAACGTCGACGTGGACATCAACAGGCTTTCCGGAGACGGGACCGATGAGGACGGGTACATGTACGCCGACCTGAGCGACCGCCCCCCGATCCCGATCATCGATTTTGACCTGAACAGGTACTTCCCGCAGGCGGCGCGCACCGCAAACATCACCCGCAGGACGGTCCTGCTGCGGATACAGGTCAACTCCGACGGGTCGGTCCAGAGCGCCAGAATAATCTCCCCGCCGTCGGGCTACGGGTTCGACGAGGCGGCAATGAAAGTGATGCAGAAGATTCGCTTCAGGCCGGGGAAAATCGGCGGGAAGCCGGTGAAGATGGTCATGCAGATACCGATAACCTTCGTGCTCGAGAACTGAGGCGCGTCCTCTCAGGTCCGGTAGTATTCCTTCTTGACGCGGTCGATCACCTGTATCGTGCCGTATTTGCCCGATTTCTTCGCGCTGTTCAGCAGCTTCACGCCTTCCTTCCGGCACGACGCGCAGGCGTTCATGGGGATCTCTATGCCGAGCGACAGCTCGCAGACCGTGGAATAGGTTTCGAGGCTGAACAGGCCCGCGCATTCCCTGCACCGCACGATCGATTCGACCTGGGATTCCCGGATGCCGTCCGTGTCGTAATAGACGTTCTTTCTCCTGGTCATCACCTGGCCGTACCCGGGAAGGTTCTCGATGGGCGGCGGATTAAAATAGACCCCCAGCACAACGTCCTTGAGCTTTTTGATATAATCGGTGATCCGCGGGTCCTGCTTGAGCATGGCCGCGTTGTAGTTCGGCTCGCGCACGTGTGAATAATCCACCCCCGCCATGGCGAGGATGATACCCAGGTTCACGTACGGCAGCGCCCCCTGGATCGAATAGCCCCCCTCGAGCACTGCGATATCGGGATTCAGCTTTTCGTTGAGCGCCGCGTATCCCTGCGCGGAAAAATTCATGTTGGTGATCGGATCGGAGTAATGGTTGTCCTGCCCCGCGCTGTTGACGATTATCTCCGGCTTGAAGTCCCGGATGATGGGCATGACCATCTCGTCGATGGCGAATAGAAAGCCCTCGTCGCAGGTCTCCGGCGGCAGAGGAATATTTATGGTCTTGCCCAGGGCGTTGGGCCCGCCCATCTCGTCGAAATGGCCCGAGCCGGGATAGAGCGTCCGCCCGTCCTGGTGCATGGAGATGTAGAGCACGTCCGGATCGTTCCAGAAGATGTCCTGCGATCCGTCGCCGTGGTGGCAGTCGGTATCCACCACCGCGACCTTCTTCACGCCGTACCGGTCGCGCAGGTACTCGATCATGATCGCCTCGTTGTTGATGTTGCAGAAGCCGCGGTTCCCGTGCACCGATTTCATGGCATGGTGCCCCGGCGGACGCACCAGCGCGAACGACTTGTCGACCTGGCCATCCATGACTATCCGCGCCGCCTTGATGGCGCCGCCCGCCGATATCATGTGCGACTCGGTGGTCACGCTTTCGACATCGGGAAAGCAGAAGTGCGACCGCATCACGTCCTCTTCGGTCGCGATGTCCGGCTTGAATTCGACCAGCCCGTCAATGTCGAATACGCCCTCCTCGCGAAGCTGGTCCTGGGTGTAAAGGAGCCGCTCCTCCCGCTCGGGATGGGAGGGGGATATGGCCCAGTCGTATGCCGGAAAGAAGATGAGCCCCATTCGATTTTTCGCCTTGATCATGTCAACCTCTTGAACGAGCCGGGCTTGACCTGGCACTTCACCCGTATGTCCTTGCCGCTGCTGTAATAGCCGTCAATCATGTTAAAGGATGACGATTCGATCACCTCGGAATCGGCATTGGCCTGAACGCCCATGGCGGAAAGGTGCTCTTCGAGGAGCTTTTTCGCGTCGCGCTCCGCGTCCTTCAGCGTGTAGCCGGAAGGTATCTTGCGACGGACGTCGATACTCGGTATGAGCAGCGTGCCCTTCCCCGTGTCGGCAAAGAGCTCGATCTCGATGGTGGTTCTGGCCAGGGCCGCGCCGATGGCGTTGGCGACGTCGAAGTTCTTCGGAATCTCGACCTTCGCGCCGAAGGCGTTCTCGAGGCTCTCCCTGAACGCCCGGGCCGGGCCTCCCATGACGTACACCACTTCGGGCGCTATCGTTTTCCCCTCGAGCATTTCATGGATGGTGTAGACCGGCCGGTTGCGGATCTCGTCGAGCATCGCGTCCACTTCCTGCTTGATCCTGCCGACCGCGAACTCAAACGCGGCGTCCGCCAGCTTTGCCGCGGCGATCCCCTTCTTCTTCGCGAAATCCGTTATCCCCCTGCGCGAAGCGGCGACGTCGAGATATTCGATGATGCCGCGGTAATTGAGCGCATCCACCAGCGCCGGCTCCTTCCCGCCTGCCGCCATGGAAGGGCCCTTCCGGTCGGGGCCGATGGAGACGCTTTTCCCCTCGACGTAGATCGCGGAATCGCCCCCGACCCCGATGGAGCGGGTCTTGAGTGACCGCACCAGCGTCGGGCTCGACTGCAGGGATATGCCGTCCTTCTCTATCAGCGGCACGCCGTCGGCGAAGAGCGCGATGTCGGTGGTGGTGCCGCCGATATCGAGCATGACGGAGTCGCGCGTGATGTCGCAGAGCGCGACGATCCCCATGACGCTGGCGGCCGGACCGGAGAGGATCGACTCGACGGGAATGTTCCGCGATACCGCGACGGGCATGGTGCCGCCGTCGGCCTTGAGTATGTTGACCTCGGCCTCAATGCCCAGTCCGCGAAGGCCCTCCTCGATCGCGTCGGCAAACTGGTTGTACAGGCGCCACACCGCTGAATTGAAATACGCCGTGACAACGCGGCGGGGAAAATTAAGCTGCCCCGAAAGCTTGTGGCCGAAGGTGGTGAAATCAGATATTTTTTCGAACGCCCGGGCGATCGCGTTCTCCTGGTCCGGGTTCCGCGTTGAAAATTTTGTCACTGCGGCGAAGGCCCGTATCTTCTTTTTTTCAGCCTCGCCCGCTATTTTTGCCAGCGCCTTCTGGTCCAGGCCCTTCACCTCGGTGCCGCGGTGGTCGATGGATCCGTCTACCTCATAAAAGAAGCGTCCTATCCTGAAATTACCCGGGTCTATACCCGGACCGGACGACGCGATGACGCATACGTCTTCAAGCTTGTTTTCAATGATGGCATTGGTGGAAAGCGTGGTACTCAGGTTTACGCGTTTTATTCTCGAGGGATCGGCGTCGCGGGCGACCTCCTCTATCGCTCCGCGCACCGAGCGAAGGAGGTTGGCGTGATCGGTGACGGCCTTGTAGTGTGAAACAAGCCCCGTTTCGCCGACGAGCACCGCGTCGGTATGCGTGCCGCCGACGTCAAGTCCGAGATACAGGTCGGTTTTTGCCATTGCAGCTCCGTGCCGGATCAGGCCTCGTGGGCCTTCTTGCCGTAGACACGCTCGTACGCGGCGCAGTAGGGGCAGAATCCGTTTTCAATGTTTTTTACAAACCAGAAGGCAAGCCCCTTCTGCTTCTTCCGCGCGCGCGAACAGACCGGACACTCGAGGCACCGCTGTGCCATGGCCCTGTCCTTATCCGTGATTTCTGCCATTCGAACACCATCCTTTGAATTGACTGCTGACAGCAGGATGGACGATCCGCACCAGGTTGTCAATACATTATTGCCGCATCAATCGGCGGGTGAAGCCTATCCACATGAAACCGAAAAAAAATCGGACCTGACGGGATTAATGCAATCCGTGATGAAGCATTATTCCCGTTACTTGACGAGACCGGCTTTTTTTTGTTGTTTTTATTCAGTGCCCGTCGTATGATTGTTGCATACTATTTCATCCGTCATACGTCATGGACATGAATGTTTGCCACAAAACCACGCGCCATACCGGCGGGCCGAAGCACCGCGCATTTTCAAACCGTGTACCGCGGCAGATCCTGTTGACGCTGTTCATGCTGGCCGTATTTGTTCCTGTTGCCGCCGGGGAAGCAACCGTCCGCATCGGCCTGTATGACAATCCGCCAAAGGTCGCGATTGACAAGAAAGGGAGACCGTACGGCATTTTCATCGACATCATCAATCACATCGCCGGGCAGGAGGGGTGGTCCCTGACCTACGTCCCAGGCACCTGGGATGCCTGCCTGGCCCGCCTGGAACGGGGAGATATCGATCTCATGCCCGATGTGGCGTATTCAGAACCCAGGAGCAGGCGATTCGACTTTAACCGGATCCCCGTGCTTGCGTCATGGGTCCAGATATTCACGCGTGAAGGCCGGACCGTGGAGAGGTTTCCCGACCTGAACGGCATGAAGATTGCGGTGTTACAAGGATCCATTCAAAGGGAGATCGCACTGGATATTCGTCACAGGCTCGACCTGCGTTTTGATCTGATCGAAAAACCGGATTACCCGTCAACCATCCGGGCGATTGAGACGGGCAGTGCGGATGCCCTGATCGCAAGCCGGTTCTACGCCTACATCGAAAACAACGTCAATCTAAAACCGGCTCCCCTCATCCTTGACACCTCGACACTTCATTTCGCCGCCGGGAAAGGACGCAATGCCTCGTTGCTTGCAGCCATTGACAGACACCTGTCCGCGATCATGGATGACAGGGATTCAATCTATTACCGGTCGCTGCTCGGATGGCTCCATGAACGGCCGCGCTACTTTATCCCCCGGTATGTGATATGGACCATCGCGGCGACGGGCCTGATCCTGCTGGTCATCCTCGCGGCAGCGATCGCCTACCGGCGGCAGGTCGGAGCGAAGACGGACGAACTGAGGGATAAAGAACTGAAAGTCCGCAGCGTCAGCGAGAAGCTCAGGGAAAGCGAAGAACGGGTGCAATCGTCACTGCTTGAAAAAGAGCGCCTCATTCAGGAATTATATCACAGGACCAACAACAATATGAGCGTGATAACATCCCTGCTCTCCCTGAAATCGAAAAGAATCGGCGACCCGACCACGATCAAGTTCGCCAGGGACATGGAGGCCAAGATCTTTTCCATGGCGCTGGTGCACAGGATGCTCTACCAGTCGGTCGACCTGTCAAGAATCAACATAAAAAAATACGTGGATGAATTCATCAACGTATCTCTGGAACTCTCCCCGCGGCTCGCCGGCAGAATAACATTCGACATCAATGTCGAACAGGTGGAGATACTCGTCGATACCGCCATCCCGTTCGGATTTGTACTGAACGAGCTGCTGACAAATTCCTACGAACACGCTTTTCCCGATGCGCGGCAGGGAACCATCTACATCTCCATTTTCAAAAAAAAGGCCGAAACCCTCCATTTCACCTACCGCGACGACGGCATTGGTGTCCCGGATAATTTTGACTTCAGGGACCAGAGCACGTTCGGGCTGCAAATGATCATAGAGGTGGTTGAAAAACAGATGCGGGGAACGATACATTTCGTGCCGCACGTCGGTCTCCGGTGCGACATAGAATTCCCGACAACGCTCTACGCTGCGAGAATCTGATCCCGCGAGGCGGTCCGGTCCGCTCCACGCCGTGAAGTCGATGGCACGGCGCGCACGTCGGTCGGCCCGTCACCCCCGGTTTCTTACGGCCTGGACATGCCCGCCCAGCGCACTGCCGCGCAGCATGATAATACCAACGTGGACCAGCGATACGAGCCATGCGAGGAGCAGCATGAAAGACGAAAGCTCTATCATGGCCCTCATGCCCGGAACGAAAAACGAGATGAAGCCGATAACCGCCGTTGATCCGTAGAAGAGCGCAAACAGGAGGGAGGAGAGGCGCTTCCCGAAATGTTCGATGTACAGGGCGGTCAGGGCAAGGCTCCCGAGAAAAATGGCAAACCATTTCAGCCTGGTGAACGCCATGAGCCTGCCGATCACCGCCATGTCCGTTTCCTCCGGCGATGCGTATCCGGTAAGCTTCAGGAGCTGCACATTTTCCATGATGTCGCCGGCGAGCATCAGGATGCTGAACGCAACCCCTGCCGCCGCGAGAATCGTTATCCGGGTTTTGACCGGACCTGCCACGGCGATAAGGCCGCGCATCATGACGACAAGCAGCGCGAAGTAGACCGAGTAGGCCGCCATGAAGGCGAAATCGATACGATTCACCCGGTCCATCGTGCTTCGTATACCGGCGCCCTTATCCAGCGCGGGGTCGCCCAGGGCCTTGAAGAGATCATCCGCGGACTCGGTCACCTCGAACCAGTAGATCGCGGCGGTAAAGCCATCCGCATTGGGATAGGCTGCCGGCTTCGGATTGCCGCCCGCAATAAGCATGACCAGGAGAATCAAAAAGGTAAGAAGCCCGGCGATCAGCGCCGGAAGCGTTATGTTTTTCTGCAAGGGCCCCATGGCATGCCTCCTGTGCGGCGATTGTATTTATGCAATAATGTCTTCCGATCCCGTATAACGGCCGACAGAAACAGCTTCCGATACGCGATCCATCCGGAACAGTCAGTGCCGCCCCGTCCGCAGCACACCTCTTCCGGCAGGACCGGTATGCCGATACCGCCCCATGATATGGCGGGAAAGCCCCGCAGATCAACCACTTTTTTGCGCCGGCCACTCCGGATCACTCTGAATTTTTATTCATTGACAAATACTGGCCGTATGCGGTAGTTTCAATGCGAGGTAACCATGAGAATTATCGCCATTTCCAACAACAAGGGCGGCGTGGGCAAGACCACGAGCACCGTGAACATAGCCGCGGCGCTCCAGGTCAAGGGGAAAAAGGTATGCATCATCGACCTAGACCACCAGTCGCAGGCCACCTATCACCTGGGATACAACCCCAAGCAGATAAAAAAATCGATATTTCACGTGCTCAAGGGCGAGCTGCCGTACCAGGAGATACTGATAGACCGGAACGACCTCCACCTGCTCCCGGCCAACCAGGACCTGAAGGACATCGAGTTCCTGCCAATCCCGGCCAAGGAGTTTCTCCTCAGGGACGCGCTTGAGGAGATGAACGGCTACGACTTTGTCGTCATCGACTGCCCGCCGTCGCTCGGCATTCTCACCCTGAACGCCATGGCATACTCCAGCGAGATCCTGGTGCCGCTGCAGGTACAGTTCCTCCCTTTTCATGGCATGTACAATCTCTTTGAGGCGGTGCAGATGGTCAAGCGGCGCCTCAACAAGAATATCGACGTGACCGGGATCATCGGCACCATGTATAACGCCAAGCGCGCCATCAACCGGGAAGTCATCGACGAAACCGAGAACCGGCTCCCGGGAAAGCTGTTCGAAACCCTGATCAGGGAGAACGTCGCGCTCCAGGAAGCGCCCAGCTGGGGCAAGACCATTTTCGAGTACAAACCGAACAGCACCGGCGCGATCGACTACATGAAGCTGACCGAAGAGATCCTGGAACGGGACTGACCAAGCCGTCCGCCTGTCTCGACCCGCGTCAGAGTTAGGACCTGGCTATGAAACAACACGTCTGCAACGCGCGATTAGCCTTCGCCATGTACCATTCATTTCGGAAACATATACAGGATCCGGCCGCCATCCTGGGCGAATATGTCATGCCGGGCGCCACGGTTATTGACCTCGGGTGCGGCCCGGGGTATTTCACCATTCCCATTGCGCTCCTGACCGGAGCGTCCGGAACGGTGTTCGCGGTGGACGTCCAGGAGGGAATGCTGCGAAAAATGGAGGAACGCGCGGTACAGGCGGGCGTCCGCACCAGAATACGGCCCGTGCTCTGCACGTCCGGAGATATTGCGGTACGGGAACCTTCGGATTTCGTGCTCAGCTTCTGGATGGCGCACGAGGTGCCGGACAGGGCGGCCCTGTTCAGCCAGATTGTTGCCGTCATGAAGCCTGACGCCCGTTACCTTCTGGTTGAGCCGAAATTCCACGTAAGAAAAAAACGCTACGGCAGGATAATCAACGAGGCCGTTGCCGCGGGCCTGAAGCCTCTCCAGGAAGTGCCCGTGCCGCTCAGCAGGGCCATGCTCTTCGGCGTGTAATTCAGGCGGGAGAACGTTTCGCGGGGACGCCGGTCAGTAATCGACCGCCACGTAATTCCGGATATCCCGCCGGATACGCTCGATCTTTTCTTTTATCCTTTTGAGAAAAACATCATACGCGCGCATCGATTCCCTGGCAATGTTCCTGTAGCGGGCCTTGATCCTTGCATCACAGTCGGCACCGCCCGCGATAATTCCCGCGTTCAAAACGCCCGCGTGCGCGATCAGCATCGCAGGATCGGGAAGACCCTTCTCCGGCGCCGGAAACGTTTCATGCGCCAGGGCCGCAACCGGCATTGCGGGATCAAACATGCGATCAGCGCTCCTGCCGCGATCCGGGGCTTTCCGCCCGGAAACGAGGCCGACATCATACCGGACAGGCATCGTGCCGCTGTCCGCTCCATTACGGATATCAGAGGCGATATCCGCGTTTTTCACGAATTTTTTTTTGTCGCGGGGTCGCGCCTCATCGACGCTGCCCCACACCGGCCCCGATTCATGCGGAATTACCGAAAATACCGCTGCCTCTACGTTCCGGTACGGATCGGCAACCCGCGCGTCCGGCGCCTTCACGTCCGGTCCGCCGGGCGCTTCACCGCGGCCGTCAGCTGCCGCCACCCGGTACGACACCCGCGGACGGGCGTTTTTCATCACCCGGTTAAAGCAGTAGTCCCAGCTTGTCCGCGTCACCATGTATCTCGGAAGCTCGAACCCGATCCCGGAGCCTTTCGCAAGCGGAACGTCTATCCTCCCCCGGTCGATGGTGAAGGCATACCGGTACCCCGCCTCCCTGATGGCCCTGAGGGTGAAATCGTCCCGCATGCCGAAGGGATACACGTACACGGAGATCTTCCTGCCCAGGTTCTCTTCCAGCACCTTTCTGGAGTGGAATATCTCTCTCCTGAAAGATTTCGGGTCGCTCTCGTACAGCGAGCGGTTTACCTTCAGATGGTAATACCCGTGGGCGGCTATATCGCACCCGTCGCTCGCGAGCTCCCGTAACTGCTCCCACGTAAGCGCGTACTTCTTCTTTGCCATGATAATATTCGGATAGATGCCCAGGAGCGGCCGTATCCCGTTGGGCCGCAACACCCTCTGATACGCGTCGTACGCGCTCCTGTTGCCGTCGTCTATGGAAATGAGCACGTTCCTGGTCCCGGTGATCCTTCCGGAAAAGATTTCTCCCACGGAGACGAACCGGAAGCCCTCTTTTTTCAGCTGAGTGATGTGCGCATTGAACTCGTCCAGGGTGAAGCTGTAGGGGTCCATCTTTTTCTTTTCGATGAACGTATGATAGCAGAGCACGCTCACCGCCGATTCTGTAGAAACGGCCGGCCGGTCAGCCGCGGGAAGGGCGAGGAGCAACAGGGCGGCAAGCAGGATTTTTGCCATATTCGGACCGTGACCACTTCTGCGGGGACGGCCGCGGAGGGCGTTAGAGATTATAGTCATTTTCCCACAGGTCATTAAATTCTTTACGCCTCATCTCAAACTCAATGCTTTCATCCACCGCTTTCTTTCTATTATCGATCTCACTGGCGTAGGAACTGTTCCTTTTTATTGCCTGCTTTTCAATCAGTCCCGAATAATATTCAAGAGGGGGCAGGAGGTATTTATTGATAAAGGTGTAATTTTTCCAGATCCTGTCCTCACGGCATTGTTCCATCTTCATGAGCGTGATTCTTTTCAGCCGGTACAGCTTGTCGTTGTAATCGGCCAGCGCCCGGCCGTCCACGTCGGCCAGGGCGCGCGCGAGTTCGCCCTCGCCCGCCCTGAATTCGCTGAAGCCCTCGGTCAGGGGCACGACATAGTCAAGATCGAGGGCCGGATCATACCCGTAATCGAAATCGAGGGATTTCACGGTTTTTTCTAGTATGGCCTTTTCCTCTCCGGTATAAAACGTGCTCTTCGGTTCATTATAGCTGAAGATGCGATAATACGTGGCGCAGCGCGCCATGGACAGGCACATGAGCGCCAGTATCGCGATTCTGAATTTCATTCTGATGATACGCTCCTTTTTCAATATGTATTTTTCATTCTCCGGCGCCCCCTGCGCCGCGCAGGTGTTCCTTTCGTATTAAATAGCCCTCGGGAATGTCGGCCGCGCTTGTCTTCCCGAGAACGCTCTCCAGCTCAGAAGGAGGGATCCCGATGCCGGGCCGAAGCGCCACGATGTCGTCTCTCCCGATGATTGCGCCGCGGGCGATGGCCCGCCGGGCGAAGAGGCTCCGGCGCGCGGCCCGTGCCGTGGCCGCCTCCGCGCGCTCATATGCGATAGCGCCGCCGCCGGTCATCTCGATCGCGGTCTCCACCGACCGTATCATTCCGCTGAACTCCTCCGGCGTGCAGGATATTTCTTTATCGGGACAATCGTGTAATCTGTCAATTGTAAAATGCTTTTCAAATATCCGGGCGCCCAGAGCGGCGGCCAGCACCGGCGCAACCGCCTCCCGGGTATGATCCGAAAAGCCCGTGGCAAGCCCGTAACGCCGCTCCAGCGCCGGTATCCTGGCCAGGTTGGCCTGGTCGGCCGGGGTCGGGTAGAGCGAGACGCAGTGCATCAGCACGAGCTCGCCCCCGCCGGATCTCCGGAAAAGCGAAACGGCGGCGCCGATCTCATCTTCCGCGGCCATTCCTGTCGAGAGGATGGCGGGCTTGCCGGTACGCGCCACGGCCTCAATGAGGGCATGGTTCGTTACTTCCGAAGAGGCGAGCTTGTACAGCGGCACCCCGAGCCCCTCCAGCAGGTTCAACGAATCGAGATCAAACACCGAGGAGAAAAAGACAGTTCCCTCCTCTTCGGCGATTTTCTGCAGAAGCCGGTACTGGTCACGGTTAAACACAAGCCCCCGGAAAAAATCGACCATAGTCGCATCACGCAGCCTTTCAACGCCGGATTCGAGCAGGTCGGCCGTGAACTCGGAATACATCAGCTCCGGGACAAACGTCTGGAACTTTACCGCGTCGGCCCCGGCCCGCGCCGCACGCTGTATCATGGCACGGGCAGTATCCATATCACCGTTGTGATTGAGCCCTATCTCCGCAACATAAATCGCGTTTCGTACAGATTGTATGACTGATTCCAGCATATAAAGTTACCCGGTAATCTTTGATAAAGAATAGACCTGTTGCGAAACTGCGTCTCGCGCTCGCCGGGAAGCCCCGGCGGGGAGCTGTCCAGGGGCTTTGCCCCTGTGTCCCTTTTTAAAAATTTAGTATTGCAACAGATCTAATATATGATAACGTCCCCGCTCATCCGGTGGCGTTACATACCTTATTATCGACGACGCCCAATCCGTTGGAAAGGAAAAAAGCCGGCATGATCCGCCGCCGGGATCTATATGAATTCATGCCTATCCCAATTTTTATATATTGCAGCCGTGTTTCATTAATTTTTAATTGACATTGTTTTTTGAAAACCGCTACCATCAATACTAACCGTTGTGGCCCCGACCATAAGGACTTTTTTTGATGTCAAAGCGCTATATAATCTCCATCGACCTCGGCACTACCGGAAACAGGGTCTTCTGTTTCGATGAAAACGGGTTGCCCATTTCAAGCGCCTACCGGGAGTTTACCCAGCATTTCCCGAAACCGGGCTGGGTCGAGCATGACGCCGAGGAGATATGGGAATCGATATGCCAGCTGATCCCCCAGGCGATAACGCGGGGGAGCCTGGACCCCAAAAACGCGATCGCCATCGGTATTACCAACCAGCGGGAAACGGCGCTCATCTGGGACAAGACAAGCGGCAAGCCGCTGCATCGCGCCATCGTGTGGCAATGCCGGCGCACGGCCGGCATCTGCAACGAACTGAAGCAGGCGGGGCATGAAGACCTGTTCCGGAAGATCACCGGCCTGGTCATTGACGCCTACTTTTCCGGAACCAAGGTAAAATGGCTCCTCGACAATGTCAGGGGCGCGCGGGCAATGGCCGAGCGCGGCACGCTCCTGTTCGGCACCATCGACACCTGGATTTTATGGAAGCTGACCGACGGCACGGCGCACGCGACCGATTACACCAATGCGTCGCGCACCCTGATGTATGACATCCGGAAAAAAGAATGGTCGGACGTTTTGCTCGATATACTATCGGTCCCGAAAGCGATGCTGCCCGCGGTCATGCCCTCCGCCTCAAACTTCGGCGCAACCAGAAACGCGCCGGGGCTTCCTGACGGGATCGTGATCGGCGGCATCGCCGGCGACCAGCAGGCCGCCATGGCGGGGCAGGACTGCGTCGCGCCGGGCAGGTCAAAGAACACCTACGGCACAGGCTGCTTTCTGCTTATGAACAACGGCAGCACCTTCACCATCTCGCGCAACGGCCTCCTGACCACGCTGGCCTGCGACAACTTCGGCCAGCCGGTGTACGCGCTGGAGGGAGCGGTCTTCATCGCCGGGGCAGTGGTGCAGTGGCTGCGCGACTATCTCAAATTCTTCGCCGTCAGCGCAGATTCCGAGGAGATGGCGAAATCGGTCGCCAAGGAGAGCGGCGTCGTCATGGTCCCCGCCTTCGTCGGCCTGGGCGCCCCGCACTGGAACATGGACGCGCGCGGGGCCATTTTCGGCCTGACACGCGACACGACCCGCGAGGAGATCGTCATGGCAGCGCTGAAATCGATAGCCCTGCAATCGCGCGACCTGGTCGTGGCGATGCAGGAAGATACCGGGACCATCGTGACCGAGCTGCGCGTCGACGGCGGCGGCACCGGCAACGGTTTTCTCATGCAGTACCAGGCCGACATCCTGAACATCCCGGTCCTGCTGCCGGAAATCACTGAATCGACCGCGCTGGGCGCCGCCTATCTGGCGGGAATCACGGCCGGCGTATACAGGACAATCGGCGAAATTGCGAAAAGCAACAGGATGGCATCGAAATACATTCCAAATATGAGCGCATCCGACCGTGATCGACAGGTGCGACTCTGGAAAGACGCGATACGAAGATTGCTGCTATAACAGACTATACATCAGAGTCATAATTTTTACTGGAGGAACACTATGTCACGACCGCTGCTGGGAGAAATACTCCTCGAAAACAAGGAGATTACCCAAGAACAACTGGAAAAAGCGATAGAAATTCAGAAAAAAGAGGGCGGATTGATCGGTATCATACTGGTCACCATGGGAGCAATCACCGAGCAGACCCTGGTCAAGTACCTCGCCATTCAGGCGGAACGGGTAACTTCGTCATAGCCGGAATGGGAAAAAGGGTACTCATACCGGCGGCTTGCGCCCTTCTCGCCGCGCTGTGCCTCCACGCCTGTGCGGGCAGGCAGATGACAGAAAGGCAGAAGCTGGAACGGCACATACGGACGATACAGGATAACAACGCGCGCGCGTGCGTTGCGGGATGCCTGGCATTTGAAGGCGACAGCAATATCGAATTGATCAATTTTCAGGAATATTTCAGCGAGCCCGCCTGCAACTACTCGTACCGCGGCAGTACAACGAAAAAACTGATGGAACGGAGAGAGCGGATGGAACCGCTGAAGCCGTCCGCAATCGTAGTGCTGGTGGGAGGCAATGACCTTCTCTCCGGGATCCGGATCGACGACATCAACCGCAACTACATCGCGCTCATTACGTATTACAAATCAATCTGCGGGAATGTCTATTGCATAAGCAATCTGCCCGTAGCCCCGGACATCTGCATAAAAAACTCGACGCTGCAGCTGCTGAATGCGCGCCTTCAGCAGACCTGCGCCAGGCTGGGCGCGGTGTATGTGCCGGTATATTCCCACCTTGTGAAAAACGGCGGCCTGAACCCCGAGTACGCGCGGGACCCCGTTCATCTCAATCGGGCCGGACAGGACGTTCTGATAGGTATTCTGAAAAAGTATTTGAAGAAATGACCGCGGAAACAGCCCCGTGGATTTATTTCACCTCATAGAGCCAGCGGTGCGCATCCTCGTAATCTCCCGTCTGGATCCGGGTCAGGCGCTCATACAGTCTGGTGATAGCGGGTCCGGCATTCTCGCCGTCGCCGAAGGTGTAATCACGTTCCCGGAACCTGATATGGTTGACCGGAGTAATGACCGCCGCGGTGCCCACAGCTCCCACCTCGTCGAAGGAGGCGAGCTCGGATGCCTCAACCTGCCGCCGCTCGACCTCCATGCCGAGATCCCGGGCAATGACCGACAGGCTGTCGTTGGTGATGCTCGGCAGGATGCTGTTCGATTTCGGCGTGATGTAGGTGTTGCCGCGTATCGCGATAAAATTTGACGTGCTGAACTCGTCTATGTACCGCTTTTCGCGGGAATCGAGATAGAGCACAACAGGGTACCCGCGGTCCTTGCCGAACTGGGCGCCGGACAGGCCCGCGGCGTAGTTGCCGCCCACCTTGCAGTCGCCGACGCCCTGGGGCGCCGCCCGATCGAATTCCTCGACGATCAGCGCCTTGACCGGCTTAAACCCTCCCTTGTAGTAGGGGCCTACCGGCGTGGCGAACATCACAAACAGGTATTCCGATGCCGGCCCGAGTCCCACCCGGGCGCCCGTGCCGATAACAAGCGGCCGGATATACATGCTCGCGCCGGTTCCGTACGGCGGAAGATATTTCCAGTTGGCGTCCACAACCCTGCGAACCGCGTCCAGGAATATCTCGTCGGAAATCAGGGGGATAAAGATCCGTTCGCAGCTTCTCTGCAGACGACGGCTGTTTTCAACGGGACGGAACACCACGGCCCGCCCGTCCTTTGTCTCAAACGCCTTCAGGCCCTCGAAGGCTTCCTGCCCGTAATGCAGGCACGGCGCCGCCATATGGAGGGGGACGCTCTCATCAGTTACAAGCTCCCCGTCAGACCATTTACCGTCTTTCCAGTAATACCGGATGTTGCAGTCTGTCTTGTTGTATTCGAATGACAGGTTTTTCCAATCGAGGGGGGCTTTTGTTTTCTTCATGTTCATGACCATCACCAGATACGGTCTAAAGGGGCAACGCGCCGCGCCAGGGCAACCCGTGTCCTGACCGTTAAATTTTGATTAAAGGATAGTGTCGGGCGATACAATAAAAATTGTCAAGGAGAAAGAGAGTCCCTGCCCATGAATTTTTTCCGGTCCGCCTATGTCAGGATACGCCTGATCCGCTCGATCTGTCCCAGGACCTCCTTCCGGGAAGTGCTCCCAACCGAGGCCTTGCGGTCAACCGAACGTTCCGGGTCCAGCATTTCGGCGATATCATCGCCAAAATCAGGGGAAAATTCCCTCAGGTCTTCCGCCGTCAGGGAAAAGAAGTCGGTTCCCCGCTCCTCGCAGGAGCGTACAATCCGACCCACTATCTCGTGCGACTTTCTGAAAGGAACGCCCTTGCGGGCGAGATAATCCGCGATATCGGTGGCGGTGGAAAAATTGCCGTATACCGCGTTCTTCATGGCATCACCGCGCAGTTCCATGGTTGAAAGCATCTCGATCATGCCGGAAAGGGCGAGCCTGATCGTGTCAACCGCATCGAACAGGCGTTCCTTGTCCTCCTGAAGGTCGCGGTTATAGGTCATGGGCAGGCCCTTGAGCACGGTCAGTAGCGCCACCAGATCGCCCACAAGGCGCCCCGATTTTCCCCGTATCAGCTCTGCAATATCGGGGTTGCGCTTCTGCGGCATGATGGAGGAGCCGGTGGTAACGCTGTCGCCGAGACGGATGAAGCCGAACTCGGCGGAGGACCAGAGGACCAGCTCTTCGCAGAAGCGGGAGAGACGCACGCCGCAAACCGACGCGAAGTGGAGAAAATCCAGCATGAAGTCCCGGTCGCTCACCGCGTCCATCGAGTTGGGGACGATCCCGTCAAAACCGAGCTCCTCCCTGACGAACTCGCGGTCGACCGGATAATTGAGCCCTGCCAGCGCCCCCGCGCCGAGCGGCATCTGCCCGCAGGCGCGGACCGCCGCGTCGAGCCGTTCCATGTCCCTGAGCAGGCCCCAGGCGTAGGCGAGCATGTGGTGGCTGAAGCGCACCGGCTGGGCGATCTGGAGATGGGTGTAGCCGGGCATGATAAGATCGATGTTTTTCTCCGCGAGATCCGTCAGGGTTCCCACGAGCGCAGCGAGCAGCCCGCGCACCCCGGCCGCTTCGTCGCGTATGTAGAGGCGCATGTCGAGCGCCACCTGGTCGTTTCGCGAGCGGGCGGTATGGAGCTTCCTGCCCGCATCGCCGATCCGCTCCGTCAGCGCTGACTCGATGTTCATGTGTACGTCCTCGAGGGAATCCGAAAACCGGAAGGCGCCCTGCTCTATCTCCCTGCCGATATCGGCAAGACCGGCGAGGATATCGGCCAGCTCCCGCTCCGACAGGATGCCGATCCGCGCGAGCATCTTAGCGTGGGCCATGGACCCGCGGATGTCCTGCCGCCAGAGACGCGCGTCAAAATGCACCGACGCCGATATCCGCTCCGCGGTGCCGGAAAGCGCTCCGGTAAAGCGGCCGCCCCAGGGCTTTTTCTTATCCTTCTCCTTTTTCATGTCGCGGTTCCTGTCCGATGATATGCCGGGGAACGACTGGCGCCCCGAACCGGCATTCACTATACTCAATGCTCCTTGCTAAAAAATCAAGTCTTATTATTGTCACCGCTCATCTGCGCCGAAGGTGTCGCCTCCCCGCATGATGCACACCCTTCCTTTGCGCAGGCATCCCTGCCCGCTGCCGGAGGGCATGCGTTATTTCAGCGGCTCTTTGCCGTACGCCGCTCCCCTGATGACATAGCGGAGCGCTCCCTTCGCGGCTCGCTTCTGCGTCCTGACCGTCACCAGCACCACATGGCACTGCAGCGCCGCCGCCTTCTTTTTCAGCAGCGCCTCCGCCTGCCTGCGAGCGGCCCGCAGGCCGCCGGGGTAGATCCGGGAAGCGGCCTCCACCGCGCCCCGCCTGTACAGACCGGCACAATCCTGCTTCCTGTCAGTCAGCCGAACATCGGTCCACGACAGGCGACCTGCCGCGTGATACGCCGGAGGATTGAGCTCCTGAATCACTCCGTTGTGGAAAAGTATTTTATGAACGCTTTTTCTTTCGATCAGTTCCCGCTTTGCCTCGACAATATTCACGAAATCGACATGGGTGGATGTGACAGAGGTTACCTTGGCGGCTATCGTACGACCGTCACTCAGGAAAATTGTATCAATTTTTTCATCCTGACCGGCGAATGATGAGGCGGAAACGCATATCGCGACTAATCCCAGCGCTATCAGCAATCGTTTCATTTTGGATTACCTTTCGATATATAGTAATAAAAATTTTCTTCTTCGATTAATTAGGCACGATGAATGGTGACCACGCGATTTTATATTTTGTCAATATGAAAAACGGATCAATCATGCGCCCGGGATAGCTTTTTCCCGTCCAGCAGGAGGGAAAGCAGGCCGCCGGCGCACGACGCCATCCCGGCGATAACGAACGCGAGCGTGTACGAGCCGTATGAGTCCGCGATGCGGCCCGCCACGAACGGCGCAAGCGCCTGTCCGATCCCGAAAAAAAGAGTGATGAACCCGAGTGCCGCGGGCGCAAGCTTCGGGCCCAGGATATCGCCTGAAACCGCCGCCATGATGGCGGGGATGCTCCAGGCGGTCAGCGCAAAGATCAGCGACGAGATCAGATGGCCGGGCATGCCTTTCCAGAGGCCGAAAATCATATAGCAGGCGCACTGTAGAAAGAAGACGATAGCGAGGCCGCATTTACGCCCGAACCTGTCAGACACCGACCCCCAGATAAATCCGCTGACGATACTGATAACACCGATGAGCGACCAGAGCCCGCCCGCCATCTCAAGGCTGAAGCCCGCCTCCCAGTTCAGATAGCGGACGAAAAAGGTAGCATAGATGATATAGGAAAACCCGAACAGGACATATATGACCGCGAGATGCCATACGGAAAACGAGCGGTACACGAGCCGCCATGATTCAACCAGCGAGTATGACCCGGGCGCCGCGGCCGGCGCGGTCGAGCCCCCCGCCGCACCGACCGGCGCAAGGCCCTTCTCAGACGGCGTGTCCCGCAAGAATATCCCGCACAGGAGCGCTATTGCAAGCGACAGGGCAGACAGGAAAAACCATGAGTGGCGCCAGCCTTCGACGCCCCCGGCCTTCATTATCAGGGGAACCGTCAGGCCGGTAATGAGCAGGCCGAAGCTCGAACCGCTCACGGTGATGCCGGCCGCCAGACCCCGCCGCGACATCGCGAACCATCCGACCACCAGGCCCATCACCGGGATGTTGGTGCCGCCGCCCCCCATGCCGGCAAGGAGGCGTCCGATGAACGCGGACCCGAACCCCGACGCGAGGCCGGTTATCAGCATGGAAGCTGACACGAGCAGCATGAAGGAGGTGATTATCTTCCGCGGGCTGAAATGCGCGGAGAGAAAGCCGCATGCCATCGCAAGCACCAGATACCCGATCATGTTCGCCATGGCCAGATCGCCCGCCTGCGCGTCGGTAAGGCCGAGGCCGGCCTTCATCCCTGGCAGTATCATGGTATAGCCGAACCGCGCGAACCCGAGCGCGCCGGTGACGGTGGCAACGCCCACGGCGAGGATGGCATAGCCGTAGTGGAAGCGTGATTTACTATTCATGGTTGTATTTGCAATAATTCGAGTGCTGGATAAATATCTGGAAAATTCCACGCTGGATTGTCAAGGAGAATACAGGTGGATCGTGTCGCAAATCACCTCTCGATATCAGCCCCCCTAAATCCCCCGGAGGGGCATCCCATCAATAGCTCACTTCAGACAGGCAGAATTGCATCATCAATCATAGGGTCTACTTGCGCACGATCTTTCCCAGGAGCAAATCGATATAATCTCCCAGGTTTTCCAGCACGGGCTTGATCTCGTACTCGAGAATGTCAGACAGGCTGATGATATCGCCGTTCTCCATGATCGTGGTCACTTCATGCAGGTGGTCGCGAAGGGTGTGATTTTTCTGCTCGAGGCTCTCGCCATTGACCTCGATTTGCGAGAGGTCTATGCCGAACACCGGGACGATCTGGTAACAGGTTCGAATATACCGGTAGATAAAATCGACGAACGCTCTGAGACGCTCCGACCCTTCAGCGTCCTTCCCTGTCTGGAATGCCACCGCCGCCGCCTGAATTCCGGCAAGCTGCCCCTCGAGATCCTCACCGACCTGCCGGATCGAGGCAATGAGGACATCGGGCGAATCAATGCTCCTGACAATGAGCGAGCGCATCTCTTCGCCCAGCATGAGCATCCTTAAGATCTGGCGTATGTTCGTGAAAATGTCACTGTTGGCGCGTATGACCTCCATAACGCCGCCGGCGCCCGCGCCGGCAAGCGCGTCTCGGAAGGATTCGACCTCGCGGATGTGCCGCGACAGGTCGCGGTCCCCGTACTTGAGCCCTTTGTAATCCAGGCCCAGGAGGGAGCATACGCGGCCAAGGACCTCGAGAAGCCAGGAGATGCCGGCCAGCAGATCGTCGACATCGCCCTGCCCGCAGGCGCCCGCTTCCAGGATGCCGTCAAGGTACGACGCCGCGCGATCGCAATAGCGCGCCGCCTCCTCGATGGAGGAAAACACGATATCCGCCCGTGAGTGCACAATGCAGTTGATCACACGTACGCCCGAGAGCCCCCTGTCCGGCGCCGCTTCGACCGCATAGTGCTCATCGTCAACATATAATTCGTAGAACACAAGGTCCCGCTCGCGGGTCCATTCCGCGACGGATTGCACAATATCCGAAACCGTGCCCTCCC
Organism: Spirochaetota bacterium; assembly: GCA_016928865.1. Lineage (GTDB taxonomy): Bacteria > Spirochaetota > UBA4802 > UBA4802 > UBA5550 > RBG-16-49-21. The sequence goes on along the minus strand of JAFGJX010000105.1, from coordinate 48,943 downwards.
GCTCGAGTTCAAAATCTACGGGACAATCATTGATCAGGACTTCCACGAGGCCCCTCCATCGTTGCTAATTATTTCCCGCTGCCGGAATCCTTTTCCTGGCTGCTGAGCTGGTATTTCATCCACTGCTTCTGCGCGTTTGTCTCGCTGATCGCCTGTTCCATTGAGGCGAACTTTCTCTTTAGCTTTTCCTGATACGCCTTCAGGTGATCTTCCTTCTGCCTGATGCTGTCATCGGCGAGCTTGATGGAGTTCTCCTCGAGGTCGATCTTCGCGGCAATGATATTTTTACCCGAGGAGACATACGGCTTGAGGACGTACACGAACTTGACCGCCATTCCGTTGTCCGGCTTGCCGTCGCCGTCGGAATCGAACCCGAAGAATTCGGCGACCCCGTCAGGATTCTCCTCGATCGTTTTTCTCAACAGGGATTCGTCAACCAGGAGCTTCCCGGATTTGATCGATTCCCAGTCCGCGTTGATGGCTCCGGTTGACACCCCCATCTGGGAAAGCATCCGTACCGGCTTATCGGAGGGACTCACGTAGGCGCTGGTAACCGTCGACTGGAGCGTGCTCTGCAGCCGCATCAGCGTCATGTCCCCGACAAAGAGGCCTGACTGGGAAGCCACTTTCTCATAGTCCCCGGGCTTCTCCGCCTTCGCGGCCCGGGTGAGATCGCGCTGGTAATCGAGATACTTGTTGTACGCATCCACGAACTTCTTTATCCTGTCGACCGGCGCATCGGCGTTCTGTTCGATGGTGAGGCCGACCTCGCGATCCGAGACGCGCTTGAGGGTCAGGTCAACGCCCCGGATGACGTCGGTCAGTTTGTCGTTCCTGTCCCTGGATATCTCCACGCCGTCAACGGAGAGGCGCGCATCGCGCGGAGCGCCGATCACGTTCTTCATCGCGTACCAGTCCTTCGCCTCAACCGGCGTGGCGATCCGGACATTGGCAATTTCGACGGTCCCGCTGTTGCAGTAAAGGACGATCTTGCTTATCGCGCCCTTCTTGAAATCTTTGCCCGCTTCTATCCTGGCCGCACCGCGGACGTCGCTCGCCACGGGGTATATCCTCTCGGTGCGCCTGCTCCCGTCCGTCGACACCAGCCCGATCCCGACCAGGCTGTCAAACAGCGGGGCTTTCTCTTTCCTCCCCTCGCGCTTCCGCTCGATATTGTACCCCTCGAGTATTATGCCCTTTATGTTGATCTTCTCTTCCGGCCCGAGCCTGAGGCGTCCCGGAATAATGGAATCGTCGCTCTTCTTCTCGCCATACGACACGTCAAACTCGATCATGGTATCGGGCTGGAGCACGATTTCGACCGGGAGGGCGTATTCGCGCCAGACAAGCCCCTGAAGGCTCACCGATCTCCCTCCGTCGCCGACCCGAAGGCTGCCGCTTTCAGACCCGGGCCTGTTCTCGCCCATGTATGAGGTAAAATACCGCGCATCGAAGGTCACCGCGACCTCTTTCTTCTCCGCCTGCGCCTTTCCGCTTATGAGCCCTGCCTTCTCGAGGAGATCCTTGTCCCCGGTGAGCCTGATCTCGCCTTTCTCGCCCGTTCTTTTTGACTGGAGGGTAAGCACATAGTCGTTCCCCTCCTTGCGGAGATACGATGCTGTTACCAGATCGGAAGCGGTGTCCCTGATCTTCTCTTCGAGCTCTTTCAGCGTTCCTCCCTTGAACTTGATCGCCTGCCTGGCCCCGCCGACTTCTATGGTAAACGTCCCGGCCGGCAACAGCGCCTTCTCATCCACCGGATCGGTGGAAACCTTGTGGGATGATGCCAGCTGGATGACCTTTATCTTTTTATCTCCGCTGTCTGCGCCGGCAGTCGCCTTTGCATCAAGGACCGAGCTGTCTGAGAGAAGGACCTTCTTATCATTGAACGAGGAGCCAAAGCCATAGAGTTCCCGCGCCGCGGAATTCATATCATCCAGATACTTCCCCAGCGCCTTGAGACCCTCCTTCCTGGAGTTGTGGTTTCGTTTCCTGATTTCGAGCTGCTTGATCGGTCTGGATTCTACATTGACCAGCTTTTCAACAATGGCATCGGTATCCATTCCTGACGCCATACCGCTCATCGATATCGGCATATGAAAGCCCTCCCTAGCTTATTGTGGCACTGTCCGCGCATAATGACCCTGCATCTTCTTTATCGACATAATATTGAAATTTAATGAGATTATTCTAAAAATTCCGAAAAAAATTCTAAACTTGCTGCGAAACTGCGTCTCGCGCTCGCCGTAAGACCCGGCGGGGAGCTTACTTGGGGCTTCGCCCCTATGGCTCCCTTGAAAATTCAATATTGCAACAAAATCTATTATCAACCTGGACCGGAAGGTATTAATTACTGGTTTTTCAGAATGGAGGGCGGATTCTGCCGCGGACATAGCTTGAGCGGGAGGGCACAAATACCCTCTTTGGGATGTTCATTATGCAAAAACAACGGCCTTACGGCATCAACTATCGAGATTCGTCAACCAGCATCCCCAGAAAATCCTGGATGTGCTCGAGGAGCCGGATCGCTTCCTTTGAAGGGATCTCGCGAACCACCTCGTTGGTGTCGTTGTTCATGACCCTGACGATAATTCGCTGGGTCTTTTCATGATACGAGAATGACATCCGCTCATGGATGTCGCGCACGCCATTATTCAGCCGGTCGACCAGCTCCGATATCTCCCTTGCACCGAGATCCTTGCCGCTCTGTGGTGATATCCTCGTCGACGACTGTACCGCAGCGTCCTGCTCGGGCGCATCGGCTTTCCTAGCGTACCTGCCGACCGCTCCGATCGGTTCACCAGTAACGCTCTTGATGTTCATTTCCTAACCTCCATGTTAACGGGAGAAACTCTCCCAACCTCCCTTTTAAAAAAGACATTCCCTCTCCGGCAATCGGAACCGGTAGCGCTCCCGGCGCCGCGGCCGGAGAGGGACGGGGCGGTCCGCACTGCCTGGACATCCCCGTTCGAGTCACGATCCTCAGTCAAACAGCTTCATGATCAGCTTCGGCTTTGCGTTGGCCTGCGCCAGCATCGCAGCACTCGTCTGAACGAGGATCTGGTCCTTTGTGAATTCAACCATTTCAGCCGCCATATCCGCATCGCGTATCCGAGAATCAGCGGCCATCATGTTCTCATAGGTGTCCCCCAGGGCTTTTATCGTGTTTTCCAGCCGGTTGTAATACGCTCCAAGGTCTGCCCTTTGCCGATTCAGCCTGTCCAGGGCCGTATCGACATACCCTATCATCGCGTTCGCGCCGGCCACGTTTGATATCGTCCGCTTGCTGTTCACTTCATTTACCAGGTTGAAGGCTTTCGAGCTGACGGTTGCGATATACACCCTGATCCGCTGGTTCTGATTGGCTCCAACATGAAAAAACATGCTTCCGGTTTTGCTGTTCTTTCCATACTCACCCCGGAGCATCTTCATCCTGTTGAATTCCGCGGAAGTGGCGATGCGGTCGATCTCGTCAACAAGCTGAGACACCTCAACCTGTATCTGAAACCGGTCGCTCGTGGAATAAATTCCGTTCGCCGACTGGATAGAGAGGACTCTTATCCGCTGCATGATCTCGTTCAGCTGCTGAAATGACGACTCCGCGACCTGGATAAAAGAGAGCCCGTTCAGGGCGTTCTTTTCAGCCTGGACCAGGCCGTTGATCTGGGTGCGCATCTTCTCGGATACGGCCAGACCGGTGGCGTCATCGCCGGCACGGTTGATCAGCTCGCCGGACGAGAGCCGCTCCATGCTCTTGTCCAGCCGGTTCCCCACCTCCGTCAGATTCCTGCTTGCGAATACAGCGCTCATGTTGTGATTGATTCTCATAGGTTCCCTCCCTTGTTTTGGTCCGGGCCGCATTGGTGTGCGACACGGCCCGCGTTTTTCCGCCGCCCCTCATGGTGCGGCAGGGACCGACTTGCGGTCCGAAGGTTGTCTCCTTGTCGTGCCGTCCTGACTGCCCATGATCATGACAACACCGGCCACGGTTATTCCGACGGCCGGTGATGCCCTCCCCGCATCACCGGCCGCCGGAACGACCGGGCGCAGGACAGTCGTTCCGGCATCCGGAGGGATGAGAATCGCGCTGAATTTTCAAAGAACTCTTTTTTCTTTACTCTCGAGATCCGTCCCGGCACCGTCAGGCACCGAGCAATTTCAATACTGATTGACCCTGGATGTTGGCCTGCGCGAGCATGGCCGCGCCGGTACGAACGAGGACCTGGTTTTTTGAAAAGCCAACCATCTCCTCCGCCATATCGGCGTCGCGGATCCGGGATTCCGACGCCTGCGTGTTTTCATACGCATTCATCAGCCCCTTCGCCGTCATCTCGAGCCTGTTGTAATAGGCGCCGAGATCGGCCCGCTGCTTGGCAAGTCTCTGCAGTGCCGCATCCATTATCCCGATGGTGTCATTTGCGCCGCCGGGAGCCGAAATCGTGACCAGAATCTTGCCGGTGGCATCGCGGAACTTGAGGGCCTGTGCCGTCATCGTCCCGATATACACCCGCTCGCGCTGGTCCTTGTTGGCCCCGAGCTGGAACCACATGCTGGCCCTGGGATTGGTCCGGGAGTAATCTCCCGTCAGTACTTTAAACTTGTTGAACTCTGCCTGAGATGCAATCCTGTCAACCTCATCGACAAGGGCGGAAACCTCAACCTGTATAAGCTGCCGGTCTTCATTTGAATAGATACCGTTCGCAGCCTGTACGGCAAGGACCCTGACGCGCTGGATTATGGATGAGGTCTGGTCGAGATACCCTTCGGCGGTCTGTATAAACGACATTCCGTCCTCGGTGTTTCTCTCGGCCTGCCGCAGCCCCTGGATCTGGGTCCTCATCTTCTCGGACACAGCCAGTCCTGACGCGTCATCGCCCGCCCTGTTGATCCTCAGTCCGGATGAGAGTTTTTCCATGTTCTTCTGGATCTCCCATCCATTGAACTTGAGTGACCGGTTGGCGTTGATTGCACTCATGTTGTGATTGATAATCATTTTACACTCCTTTGTGCTTTAAGTATTCTGGCTTCCATGCCATTCGGTCCCGAGGGCGGCGGAACCGAATGAATACCACCAGTTAGAAAGGGCTGAAGCCTTATGCAACAGCCGGGTTCGAAACATTCCAGGCTTGCATTTGGGCGTATACAAGACCGGAATGATCGTAGTGCAGAAATAGCCTTCCCAGTTTGAAACGTTTTCAAAGATCTCGTCGAGTAAAGAAGAGACACACGTGTCCCTATTCGAATTTTCGCCACCTTTGGCTGGGAGATTGAGGGCCGTAGAAGATGATTGAAGGCTATTATAGATATTTATTTTAAAATATGATAAAATATCTATCAATAATATCTATACGCGTGTTTTTTTAGCTATCTGGCGATTTTTTTGATAATTCGTATTAATATTATTGCAGGGCTCGCCACGGAAAGCATCGGGAGGTATCGAAGGCCGGCGCTCAGGATATGGTGTCGATCGCCTTTACAAGGTTTTTTTCAAGCACCTGGCCGATTATAAGGTTCTTCTGAAGCCCGTCGAGGATATCCGCATGCTGTTTCTCCATCGGTTCAAGGTCGCTCATGACCGCATTCCAGGTAGCGAGATAATCAGCGGATATCCCGGCAGCCCGCTCTTCGCGTTTCGCGCTTGAATCGAATAATTCCATCAGGTAATTATTCATGTCAATCAGGTTCTGAACGGCATTGCATGAAAGATCAAGCAAGACCGACAGATCCGTGAGCGCAAAGTGCGCTTCGCCCGCTGCTTCATCCCCGGGCCGGTCCGGGTCGAATATGTCCCGTATTCTCAGATACTCCTCGATCTCGAGCGAGAGTATCACCGTAAGCTGCGCCATCTCCTCCAGGTTCTCACGGTGAATCGAATTTATCTCGCTGACCAGGTCACTTATCCTGAGTGCCGCAAGGCGCGCATCCGGCGCAAGATCCCCGGTCTCAGCCGGGCAGGAGCCGCGTTGAGCCAGGCTTGCCGACATATCGCCCTCAATTTTCAGCTCCTCCCTGACTTCGTCGACCAGCCGGGAAAGTCCGCCCATCTCTTCAGACGAGACGGCCGAGACAGCGCGCGAAACATACTTTTCCGACAGGTCCCTCTTGATCGCCTTGATGCCGTACAGACGCAGCTCTTCGTCAGCGCGTTTCCGAAACCGTACGGCACTTTTGGAAAAATCTTTGATGTGTCCGGCAGCCAAGGCGCAATAGCGCTCGACCCTGTTTCCCGCCAGCACCATCGCGGCGCTCCTCTCGCTCATGCCCTGCAGCAGGGAAACGGCTTTCTGAAGGGATTCACTCAGCATGAGGAGCCTGTACATCAGGCGTTTTTCGATCTTCGGGTCCACCAGCCCCGCCGCACGCAGCGTCAAGACAGATTCCTTCTGCTTTTCGATAGTCATGACGAGCATTGAGCAGAGGTGGCTGATGGAGGCGAATTGTTCGCGCAGCGCCATGTCAGCCTTGACGCCGAGGTCGGTCTCGGCGGCCAGCGCTTCACAGAGCTGAAGAGACCGCTCGCCCGCTTCCCTGAGGTTCCCCGCCTGATTGACGCGCCGTGTCACGGATTCATTAAGCTCGCGCGCAAACGAAAAAAAACGGATAATATCGGCAACAATCACGGCAGATGTTTTCTGGTCCATCCCGACAACACCATCCACAGCAGGATACATAACAATATACCATCAGGATATTGAAGTCAATAATTTATTTTATCACAATTTGCCGCGCCAGTAGCCGCATCCCGCTCTCGTTGTTACGCCGGAGCGGCCGTAATGCCTGTTCGAATATAACGCTCGTATTCGATCCCTGTCAGGATACTGAAAATATATTGACTGTACCGCCGAAAACCTGTATAATCCTAGCAGCGACATGCTCTATATCATCGAAAACAAGAGGCCGTCATGAGACAGACCGTTCCGTCAATCACCGAAATGAAAAAGAAGAAGCAGAAAATTACAATGCTCACCGCGTATGATTTTTCATTCGCGCCGATACTCGACGCCGCAGGGATCGACATCATACTGGTGGGCGACTCCATGGCCAACGTGGTCCTCGGCATGGAATCAACGACCGAAATAAGCCTTGACGAGATGGTCATGCACAGCCGCGCCGTCGTCAGGGGGACCGAGCGCGCCATGGTCGTCGGCGACATGCCCTACTGCTCCTGCCAGGTCGACCCGGAGCTGGCACTGCCGGCGGCGCGACGCTTCACGGAAGAAGCCGGATGCCAGGCGGTCAAGATCGAGTGGTTCGAAAACACAATCGCGGTGACCGGGCGGATTGTGCAGAGCGGCATCCCGGTGATGGGGCATATCGGCTTCACACCGCAGACAGCCGACAAGCTGGGCGGCATCGTGCAGGGAAAGGACATCGAGACCGCCAGGCGACTCGTGGAGCAGGCGAAGGCGTTCGAGGAGGCCGGATGCTTCAGCATTGTCCTGGAATGCGTCCCCTGGCAGATAGCCGAGGTTATAACCGGCATCCTCGGGATCCCCACCATCGGCATCGGCGCGGGTGCGGGCTGCGACGGGCAGGTACTGGTGCTGAATGACATGCTCGGGCTCTTCAAGCGGTTCAAGCCAAAATTCGTCAAGATATTCGCTGACATTTACGGCGCATCGCTTGATGGGATCCGTAGCTATATCGACGAGGTCAAAAACGGCACGTTTCCCTCTGAAGAAGAACGGTTTTCAATGAAAGCGGATGAATTTGAAAAGTTCAGGAACTCCCTCTGAGATGACCCCGTGCAATGACAGACCGCCGTCCAGGTGTTTCTTTACGCAGCATATGTCGGGGGACCCGAAAAAAAACTGCTCGTTTACAACCTGTAGCATGGAGAAAAAAATGGGGGGGATATGAAACATTGTTGTTTGGGTAACACATTCATCCACTTCTGTTTCAAGGTGAAGTTGTTTATGCCACAAGTTGTAAAGAGCAGGATAACATTCTATCTCTCGAGCGCACTGAATAATCAAATACGCTGCTGAAATGATTGTTAACGGATATAATATAACCATACCGGTCAAAAAAAAGCAATCCCTGAAACTCTTACATCCGGGTCGTAAAACCTCTACATTTATTGTAGGGGAATTCCCTTATACGGGTGGATTAATCATTGTGATCGCCGGACTGGTGCCACTTGACCGCATAGAGTGCCAGCTCGCTGGAATCTTTTAATTTCAGCTTATCGATTATACGGGAGCGATAGGTTTCAACGGTCTTGACGCTGAGGGAGAGTTCACGAGCAATGTGCCGGTTGGAGAGCCCTTTCCCGATGCGCTGGAACACGTCCATTTCCCTGTTCGTGAGGCTTTCAAGCGGCGAGCGCACAATATCGCCGGGAGAGGCCAGGAGCCTGCCAAGAAGACGCTCTTTCAGAACATCACTTACGTATATCTTTCCGTCAAGTATGTTCCGGAGGGCCTTGACCACGGTTTCCATCGATTCCTTCTTCATGATATATCCGCGCGCGCCAGCCCTGATCGCCCGCTCGGCGTAAAAATTCTCGTCATGCATCGAGAGAATAAGCACCGGAATATCGAAGCGGGCCCTGACCGCAGACGCCAGCTCAATACCGCTGGTGCCCTTCAGAGACAGATCAGCGATTATAATGTCCGGATCGAGCTCATTGATAAGCTTTATGGCGCCTCCGGCGTCTTCAGTGTCGCCGCACACCATGAAGTCGTCCTCCCCGTTTATAAAAGCGGCAAGCCCCTGCCGCACCACGGGGTGATCGTCAACAATAAGAACCTTTTTTTTCGCCATCGTTTTTGCCCGTTACCTGGGAAATCATAGCCCCGTGCCGGGGGCTGTCAATATTTTTTATTCGGCCTTTTACAGCGGCGTTTCCTAACGGTTCCAGACGCATGAAACGACGGCCCCCTTTCCCCTGTTGTTACGTATGGTTATCGACGCGCCGATCGCGTTCGCGCGATACTGCATGATCCTGAGCCCCATTCCCTTGGGAAGCTCGATATCAGAGGGAATGCCGACGCCGTCGTCTTTGACGGCAAGATGCACCTGGCCGTCTTTTTTCTTGAGGCGTACCGTAATGCGCCTGGCGCGGCCGTGCTTGATCGCGTTATTCACCGATTCCTGCACGATATAGTGGAACTGGGTCTCGACAATACTGTCGTTGATATTCAGTTCAGGATCATACTCGAGTCTGCAGGTCACCGCGAACATGTTTTCCACGCTCCTGACCAGCCGCTCGAGGGCGTCAATGATCCCGCCGGAATCGACTTCAACAGGAGAAAGCCCCCGCGAAAGAAGCCGGGTGTGGTCCTTGGCCTCGTTGATAAGCGCGGACACCGCGCGCGCGTCCTCTGCTTCGGGAAGGGACTGATTGGCGAGCTTCTTCACCAGCGACTCGCACAGGAATCCGGTCCCGGTCAGGATCTGCCCGAGGTCGTCATGCAGGTCGCGGCCGATACGCTGCTGCTCTTTCATGCTTATCTCAAGGACCTGCCGCTCCAGGTACCTGCGGTCGGTGATGTCGGTAAACACCGCGACTATGCCCGACGGTCTCCACTGGCTCTCCTGCACGCTGCGGAGCGAAACGATCGTATAGACATTTTCGCCGGAAACGGTTCGCAGGGTAATCTCGTACTGGCTTTTTCTGATCTGCTTTTTCGTGAAGGCTGCCCTGCGGAATTTCTCGCGGTCGTCTTCGTCAATGAAGTCCGTAACCGGGCTCCCGAGTATCTCCTTTTTCGGCCGCTCCACCATTTCACAGAACCGGTCGTTCACGAACGTCACGACGCCGCCATCGCCGACCTGCACCATTCCATCGCTCATCGTTTCCACGAGGACACGATACTGCTTCTCACTCCGGCGCAGGGCGCTCTGGGCGAGCTTCCGCACGGTGATGTCCTTCAGGACCGCATGGACGACCTGCCTGCCGCCGATCATGATAACAGTCGCGGTAACGTCGACAGGGACATCCCGCCCGTCCAGCGACCGATGCGCCCACTCGAAGCTGAGGCTTTCGAGCTCATATACAAAGTCAAATATCTCATTCACCCGGTCCCTGCTGGCGGAGCCGTCCGGCTGAAACGGCGGCGACAGCTCGTCCGGCTTCTTCCCGATCAGCTGCTCCTTGCTCCCGGCCCTGAAGAGCTGCAGGGCCGCGCTGTTGCAATCGACGATTTTCCTGTCCACAAAAAGCAGCTGCCCATCGGCGGACAGCTCAAAGAGGTGCCGGAACTTTTCCTCGCTCTCCGCGAGCGCCATCTCAATTCGCCGCCGTTCAGTAATATCCTGGCAGATGGACTGACATTCGACCACCGCGCCCCGCTCGTCCAGGATGGCCTGCTCTGTGCAGCGGAGCCACCGCTCCCCGCCCGGCGTGCTGAGCGAGTGCTCGTAGCTAACAGTTCTCTCATCGCCGGAACGCGATAAAAAAGACCTGATTATGGAAGCGTTTTCAGCGAAAGGGGAAATCTCCAGTATGCTTTGCCCGATCACCTTATCCCTGTCGACATTGAAGAACTGGCAGAACTCCTCGTTGACAAATGTAATTGTTGCATCCCCCGGCAGATAGCGGCATATCATGAGCGGCATGTTCTCCACGATCCCCCGGTAGAGCTCCTCGCTCCTTCTGAGCATGGATTCCATCCGGTGGCGGTACAGGGCGAATTCGATCGCGATATGCAGCTCGCTGACATTGACCGGCTTCACCAGAAAACCGTAGGGCCCGGTCATGCGCGCCCTGCCGACCATCTCCTCATCGGTGTGCGCGGTAAGGAAGATCACCGGCACATCGCGCGTGGCCGCGATACTTCCAGCCGCGTCGATGCCGTCGCCTGCCCCCCTGAGGACGATATCCATGAGCACGAGATCGGGGTGTATCTTCGGCAGGCAGGCAATGACCTCGTCAAGTGACGATGCCACGGCGGGGACGTCGTATCCGTAATCCTCGAGCACTGTCTTGAGGTACATGCCGGACACGGCGTCGTCTTCCACCACCAGGATTTGAGGTTTGCTCATGGATATTCTCCCTGAGACAGTATGACGGGCCCGGGGGGACTCAGATATGGAGGAAGCACCGCTCCAGGGTGGCCATCAGGGCGATATTGTGCTCGTTGGCCGCTTCTATCACCAGCGCGTCGTTGAGGGACCCGGCGGGCCAGACCACCGCGGTGACGCCCTCCGCAGCGACCGCGTCAATGCTGTCGCGCTGCGGGAAAAAGGCGTCAGACGACATGACCGCGCCCTTGAGGCTGTGCCCCTTCTTGCCGGCCTTCTCGATCGCCTGCTCAACAGCACCGATGCGCTCCTGTTCGCCGGTCCCGACCGCCACCGCGGCGCCGTCCTTGACGAACACGATCCCGTTTGACCGCACGTTGATGTTCACATACCACGCGGTAAGGCAATCGTCCAGTTCGGTCTTGGTCGGGGCCCGGCGAACGACATAGTCCTTTCCGCCGTTTTTGGCGGGATCGGCGTTGGGGATCATGGGATCGACGATAAAGTCGGCGGACGATCTGATGCGCGTGAGGTAGGGCACCTCGACCGTCAGGGATCCGTCCACCAGGTTACGCAGATTGTAGTAACCCGTCACCTCATCGCCGATGAACTTGGGCAACCGGTCCATGTTCGCGACCCTGGCCACGCGGATTGCGTTGTTAAGCTTCCTGGTGCCCTCGTTTCGCCTGAGGATTTCGAGGGCGCCTTCGGTATAGTCGGGAGCTATGATACCCTCGACAAAGCTCTCCATGATGGCCTCGGCGGTCGGCCCGTCCACCGGTCTGTTAAAGCCAATGATCGACCCGAATGCGCTTCTCTCATCGCAGTTTCGCGCGATCCGGTATATCTCCGGAAGCGACTCGTTGCCGGTCTCGACCTTGAAGCCGCATGGATTGACATGTTTCATGATGGCGCACGCCGGCCTGTCGAAAAATTTGAGCAGGTTCAGGGCCTGGCTCATGTCCTGAAGATTGGTAAGGGAGAGGCCGTCCTTCCCTCCCTTGAGGATGTCCAGATTGCCCACGGAGAGGGTTTCGCTGCCGGCCGGTGCGTAGGCGATAAACGGCTGGTGCGGGTTTGTCCCGTACCGTAGCTGTATCCCGACTTTTTTCAGCGGGATCTTCCTCTCGCCGATGACAAGCATCGCTTCCGGCGGGAAATCGCTCTGGATCGCCTTTTTGTAAGCGTCTTTAAAAGATGAAACGTCTGTTGCCATGCTATCTCTCCCGCCGGAAAATATAATCTATTGAATGCGCGACTGCCAGCCGCGCCTACTTGTTCCTGTTTTTGATGACGAATTTAATCTTGCCCGCGGTGTCGCGATACACCACGGCCACGGAAACCCTGTAATCATCCCTCCCCTTCGCCGGCGCCAGCGACTTGTAGAAGGCGGTCGCCGCTTCCCGCGCCGTTGCGTACGGTATCTCCATGTCGAGCGGCTCGCCGGTAAATGACGGCAGCGGGTCCGCATTCACGCCGGAATAGGTCGCTATGAGCTTGCCCCTGCCCGGCGTTTTCGGCACCTCGAAATAGGAACGCGACACGGTTCCGTCCGCCGCGCGCCTGATGATCGAGAGAGCGGCGCCCTCTGCGACGCAGCCGCTGATCCGCGGCGTAAAATTCGGAGCGTCCGGCTCGAACTCCCATGATCCCAGCGCATTGCCCAGGGCGGCAACCGCCGACATGCCCTTCTTGAACTGGAGCAGAATATCCGGCGTCTGCTTGCCGTTGCTGACCGCGATCCACTTGAAGCGTCCCACCTGCATGCAGGGGTAGATGAGCAGGTCAGGGTTGCCCGACTGCAGCGTCTTTTCATCTGTCGGCTTCACGAATACGTTTTTTTTCTCTTTTTCAAACCGGCGCGCCTGGCTCGAAGGACTCCTCCCCGTGATGGCATACATGACCACGTCGTCCCCCGCAGGACTCTTGCCGATTATAATGATACGACCGGGATATTCCATTTTCTCCAGCACTTCGAATCCTTTTTCCATATGTCACTCCTTGTCAAGAATTCTTACTCGTCTTCCCTCGATCTTCAATCTTCCCTCGCAATAAAGCTTTATCGCCTCCGGGAATACCCGGTGCTCGATCGCCAGCCCGCGCTCCCTGAAGCTCTCAAACGTATCGTCATTGTCAACCGGATTGATGCCCTGAAGGATGATCGGACCAGTGTCACACCCTTCGTCGACAAAATGAACCGTGCAGCCGCTCACCTTCACGCCGTACCGCCACGCGTCCCCATACCCGTCGGTGCCGGGAAAGCTGGGAAGAAGAGCCGGATGAATGTTGATGATGCGGTTCCGGTAACGGCTGATGATATGGTGAGTGAGTAGTCGCATATATCCGGCGCATACGATCAGCTCGACATTGTATTTGTCCAGCACCCCGATGATGGCGTCTTCATGCGCTTCGCGAAGCGCGTATCCCTTGCGATCCACGAAAACGGCGGGGATGCCGTGCTTCTTCGCGCGCTCGAGGCCATACGCCTTTTCCCTGTCGGAAATAACACAGGCGACATTGACCGGCAGATCACCCGCCTCGGCCTTATCGATAATCGACTGCAGATTTGTCCCCGAACCGGAGATAAGCACCCCGATATTTGTTTTTTTCATATCCTGCTCTGCCGTATATTAATTGCTGTCATCCCGGCCTGCGACCGGTAGCCTGTTGCATGAACGGTCTGCCGTCCCGGAGGTCATAAACTGATATATAAAGATAATTATGTCCCCCAAGCCGCCTGTCAAGATTAATTCACTCGATCAGCTTTAAAAATTCCTCCCTGGTCCTGATATCGCTCCTGAAAATGCCCCGTACAACAGAGGTGACGGTGCTCGCTCCCGGCTTCCTGACGCCACGCATCTCCATGCACAGGTGACGGGCCTTCACAACAACCCCGACGCCCTTGGGGCGGACATGCTTCATGATCGCATCCGCGATCTCGGTGGTGAAATGCTCCTGAATCTGCAGCTTTCTGCTGAACACGTCCACAATCCGGGCCAGCTTGCTCAGGCCGACAATCCTCTTGTTGTCCGGCAGATAGGCGATATGGCAGACACCGAAAAACGGCAGCATGTGGTGCTCGCACATCGAATAAAAGCTTATATCCTTGACTACCACCATTTCGTCATAATCAAGCTGATGGGCCGTCCCGAGTATCTCTGCCACGTCATTACGGTCTCCGCCAAAGATGTCCGCGTACATGCGGGCCACGCGGTCCGGGGTCCCCTGCAGGCCCGGACGATCCGGGTCTTCGCCGATCGCCTCCAGGATATCTATTACGGCCTTTCTGATTCGATCATTGTCCAACTGCCATTCCTCCTTGCGCGAGGGCAAACACCCCCTGCCGTTGCGTTTTCATACCTTATACTGAACCGGAAGATCTATTTTACAATAAAAAAACCTCGGCAGTGCATGAATTTTCCATCATGCGGTAAAAATTTCTTGATTTTCATTGAAAGATCCTCACCATCTTACGAATACTGAAAATGGTCAGGACCCGGACCAGGTGGCGGCGCAAGCAACCTGTTGTCAACCGCGCGCCAGACCCGGTATAACATTACATACCAGATTGTTAGCCATGAAGAATCACTTTTATGCCGCGCCGGCAGTCGTCATACTCGGCCTGTTGCTTGTCCTCACCGCGGACGCACGGTCTGCTGAAACGGCGCGAGTGGAAACCCCCGTCAGGCTCGCCGCCGCACAAGGCCGTGCTTCTCTCGGGTCCCACATGTCGATTCTCGAAGACCGCTCCGGCGTGATGACGATACGAGAAGCGTCATCGCCCGCAATGGCGGCCCGCTATCTTCCCGAGATGAGCAATTCGCCCAGCTTCGGTTTCAATGATGCCGCCTACTGGGCAAGGATCAAGATTTCGAACGATTTCCAACGCGACGAGCAATGGTTCATCGAGCTGGATTACCCCCATATGGATATCGTTGAAATATATTACCGCGACAAACCGGGCGTTTTCACGATGAAAAAATCCGGCGACCTCCTCCCTTTCACGCAGAGGGAGGTGCGCTATCGTAATTTTGTCTTTTCCATACCTGTCCATGCAGGCGCCGAGCAGACCATCTATCTGCGTTTCGCCGGACGCTGCGCGAAGCAGTTCCCCCTGACCCTCTGGTCACCGGCCGCTTTTTCTGAAAAGATTATAATCGAGAATTTCTTTCTCGGTATATACTACGGCATCATCATGGTCATGATGCTGTACAACCTCTTCCTTTTCTTCTTCATTCGGGACAAAAGCTACCTCTTTTACGTCATATATATCGCCTCGTACGGGCTCGTCCAGATGGCGTACAACGGCCTGGCATACAAATTCCTGTGGCCCGCGTATCCGGGCTGGCACAATATCAGCATACCCTTCCTGATAGGGCTCGCGATATTCCTCATGGCCGTCTTCACCAGGAGCTTCCTCCACCTCAAAGAGCAGGCCCGCATGATGGACCGGTGCGTGATCGGCATCATGCTTATCGGCGTCGCGGTGATGGCCTATTCGATTTTCGGCGACTACCTCACCGCGATCGAATCCGCGATGAAGCTGATGGTGCTCGCCTCGCTGGTCATCATCATTTCGGCCGTCGTCTGCATGAAGCGCGGGTTCCGGCCGGCGCGCTTCTTCCTTATCGCCTGGATCTTTTTCCTGTGCGGCCTGGTGCTCATCGCGCTGAACAAGCTCCATGTCCTCCCGGTCATCTTCATCACCGAATACGCGAACCAGATCGGCTCCGCACTCGAGGTCACGCTCCTCTCGCTCGCGCTTGCCGACCGGATCAACATCATCAACCAGGAAAAAAACGAGGCGCAGCTCGCGTCGATACAGGCCCGCGAAAAGTACCGGCGCCTCGTGGAAGGCACGAACGACATCATCTTCTCCCTCGACGAAAAATGGAACTTTCTGACGATCAACAACGCAATACGCACCCAGCTCAAGCTGGACCCGGACGTGCTGCCGCCTATGAACTTCCTCGACCTGATTTACGACGAAACGCCTGACGCGGAGGTGAGCAAGAAGCTCATCATGGAAAAGCTCGAAACATTTATAGCTACCCGCGAGCCGCTCTCCTTCAAGGCCGCGTTCAAGTCAAGCATCATCGCGGAGCCGAAGGAGCTGCAGGTCAAGCTCGAATTCATCAATGTCGAAGGAAAAAGCGAGATTCTCGGCAAGGCCACCAGCGAGGAAGAAGACGTGCTGCTGCACTATTTCGACAGTGAAACGCAGCGGCTCTACATCGGCAACTACCTCGGCGCGGCAGAGGACGTGACGCAACAGCTGACCAGAAACATGCTCAAGTTCATGCCCGCCAAAAGCGTTAACCTGGCTCGCATCGCTCTTCGCGAGATGATTATAAACGCGATCGAGCACGGCAACCTTGACATCTCCTACAACGAAAAGACCAGGGCCATCATGGACGACAGCTACTTCGAACTGATCGCCAGAAGGCGCGAGGATCCCCGCTTCCGCGACCGCCGCGTGCGCATAGATTATTCAATCGACGCGACCAGGGCCCTGTTCACGATCACTGACGAGGGAAAGGGGTTCAATCACGCGCGCGTCATACGGAGCAATTCCAGGACTGCCAACCGACAGATGCACGCGCACGGAAGGGGCATTTCAATGGCGAGAAATATCTTCGATTCAGTGAAGTACAATAAAAAGGGAAATCGCGTCACCCTGATAAAGAATTTTAATCCAGACGGTTGATTTTTTTTACTTACCGGAACCTTCTATTCGTATATCCGGCATCAGGGCGCGCGCGGGGCCCCGCACCAGCATGTTTTCCCGCGCGGCGACATATAATCGTTTGCTCAGGGCGGTGAAGCGGTCAATCCACATGCCCTGAGGAGGAATAATGAAAGAGAAAGCCGTAATTCTGCTGAGCGGCGGGATCGATTCCGCGACCGCCGCCGCGATCGCCATCAGCAGGGGATTCGATCCGTGCGCCATGACCTTTTCATACGGTCAGAAACATGGCGTCGAACTCCTCCGAGCCAGAGCGCTGGCCGGTTTTTTCGGCATCAGAGAGCATCTCGTGATAGAAATACCGGCTCACATCTTCCGTTCCGCACTCACCACAGGATCCCTGGAGGTCCCTAAAAACCGTCCCGTCGATGACGTTGATGAAATCCCGGATACCTATGTTCCGGCGCGCAACATACTCTTCCTTTCCTATGCGCTGGCGCTCGCTGAATCAATCGGCGCGCGCCGCATCTTCATTGGCGCCACCGCGGTCGATTACAGCGGTTACCCCGACTGCCGGCCGGAATTCTTCCATGCGTTCAAGGAGATGGCTGATCGCGGGACCCGGGCCGGCGTCAGCGGCAACGGCATTATAATCGAAACCCCGCTGATCAGCATGACAAAGGCGGAAATCATACGCACCGGACATCGCCTCGGTGTCGATTATTCGCTTACACACAGCTGTTACGACCCGGGGCCTGACGGCTCGGCGTGCGGATCATGCGACAGCTGCCGGATCCGGCGAAAAGGATTCAGGGATGCGGGCATCCCCGATCCAACCCGTTACTGCGGCGAAGACGGTAATCAATGACCGGCATGGCAGTTGACATCCTGTTCCCCTCGCGCTGCGCCGGATGCGGCGACCCCGTCAGGTCACGCGAGCACCACCTGTGCCGGTCCTGCCGAGACCGGATCCCCTACCTGGCCGGCAGCTGTCCCGTCTGCGGCGGCCCCCTTGCGGGCACCGTGTGTCCGACCTGCCCGGATCGTCATTTTTTCTTCAAAAAAAACATCGCCGCCGCGGAATACGACGGAATCACACGGAACATTCTTCACGCTCTCAAATTTGACAGGATACGCGACCTCCACCGGGTGTGCGGCTCAATCGCGCTCAAGAAATTCTCGGAGACGGGCATGCGGACCGACTACATAACATGGGTGCCCATGAACGCAAAAAAAAGATGGGCGCGGGGCTTCAATCAATCCGAGCTTGTGGCGCGGTATATATCCGGAAAAACGGGCATCCCGTGCCGGAGATTTCTCACTGAACGCAGGGGCACGCGCACGCAGCGCGTTCTGGGCCTGAGGGACAGGTTCCTCAACGCCATTGACCGCTACGCCGTCCGGGGAGCAAAAGAGCTTGCGGGAAAAAGCGTCCTGCTGGTGGACGACATCTATACCACCGGCGCAACGATCAATGAATGCGCCCGCCAGCTCCGTTCGGCCGGGTCGGGCGAGGTAATCTCCCTGGCTGTCGCCCGCGCTGACGTTAAAAGGCTTGAAAAGATACTATTTAGTCACAAAATAGAGCATTGAATCAATATTGTTATTGACCAGTGCATGATGCTGATATATATATGATATTTTCCGGAGCCAGATCGCCGCACGCGAGCGGCCTGTATACCGCGCGCGGGGGAAAGTCTTCGTTCCCATTGATACAATCCGGTTCCAGCAGAAAAATCAGGGACATTTCAGGATTTAACCGTATAAATATTCCCGTTAACTACCACCACTGCACACGGAGTGAGGATTATGAAGAGAAAGTCGACCGATTCAGCTGAAATAATAATCCTGGACGGACGGATTGACCAGGATGGATCCGAAGAGCTTGAAGGCGTCCTGCAGGAATGCCTGGAAAATGGAAAAAACAATATCTGCATTGACCTGATGGATGTAAAGCACATATGCAGCTCGGCCCTCGGGGTCCTCGTCGCCATAAAGAGAAAGATCAAGGACAACGAAGGCGACATCAAGCTCGTTATCGTCAATGAAAACCTCCTCAGGCTTTTCGAAACCACCATGCTTGACAAGGTCTTTGAGATATACGAATCGCAGCGCGAATGCCTCTCCACCTTTGACTGACAGCGGCACACGCATGGGCAAAGACTTAAAAACCATCCTGGCGCCGCTCGGCGGACATCTCGAAGACGTCGACCGCGAGATAGAGCGGGCCCTCAAGACCGGGGTGCCGATTATCGACGCAAGTTCGCTGCACCTGTTCCTGAGCGGCGGCAAGCGCATACGGGCATCCCTCGTGATCCTCACCAGCGGCCTTACATCCGCGCTTCCGGAAGGCATCATCAGGCTCGCTGCGGCCACGGAGATCGTTCACGCCGCCTCTCTCATCCATGACGATATTATCGATCAGTCAATGTTCCGCAGGGGCAACGTAACGGTCCCCCACAAGTGGGGCAACAAGGTGTCGGTGCTCGCCGGTGACTTCATGTATTCCGTGGCGCTCAATCTGGCGATCAGCGACGGCAACCCGGCCATCTTTCCCCTCATGGTGAACGGAACCAAGGACATGGTCATGGGCGAGCTGTGCCAGCTCGAATACGCCGATATCGACAGCGCGTCTCGTAAAAACTACCTGACCATCATCGAACTGAAAACCGCCCGCTTCATGGGCTCCTGCGCGAAGCTCGGCGCCACAAAATCCGGCCTCGGCGCGGAAGAAACCGAACAGCTCTACCGCTTCGGCCTCAATCTCGGGTTCGCGTTCCAGATCATTGACGACACGCTGGACATCATGCAGAATGCCGACCATATCGGCAAGGACGCCGGAAATGACTTCAAGGACGGAAAAATAACCCTTCCCTTCCTTTACCTGATCGAAAAGGAGGGATCAGGCGCCCTGCAGATGCTAAAGCAATACATCGACAACCCGGATACGGACCTCTGGCAGAAGATCGTGAAACGGCTGGACGCGTCAGGCGCAATCGACTACTCCGTACGGTTTGCCGGCGAATACATCGGGGGCGCGCGGGGGATACTGGAACAGTTTCCGGATTCGCCATACCGGACAATACTGTTCGAGCTTTCGGATTTCCTGCAGAGCCGCACCTACTGAGCGGAGACCTGTCAGGGATCGCGCACCCCGTCCTTGACTCTGCGCAATCCCTTGCATCATCCATGTGACCGATCACTTTTTTTAAATTTCAGTTGTAATTATACGCGTTCAAATTATATTTGAGTTAAGGACAGGCGGTCCGGCAGCAGAGAGGGGCTATGATCACAAAAGAGAAAGAGGAACTTCTCAAGTATTACAACCTGGGGCTTTCCGCGTACAAGCAGAGAAAGTGGGATGAATCAATCAGGGCCTTCCAGAAGGCAATCGAGATCGATCCCAAAGACGGCCCCTCGAACGAGTATCTCAACCGCTGCCGAGACTTCAAGGAAAACCCTCCTCCCGATGACTGGGACGGCGTTTACGTGATGAAGACAAAATAGGACACGGCGGGCTGCGCAATGACGAAGAAAGTGATACAGATAAACAAGAATCCGGTGTACGATGTCGGGATGGTTACCACGGTATTCAGCAAAGACACCGAATTTTTCGGGGACCTCTCATTCAAGAAGTCCCTGCAGATAAACGGCTACTTCGAGGGAGAGATTGTTTCAGGCGGGTTTCTCGTTGTCGGCGAAGGCGCCGTGGTCAAGGCCAATATTCGCGCCAAATCGGTCATCCTCATGGGCACCGTTCACGGCAACATCGAGGCAACCCAGCGCCTTGAGATACATTCGACCGGCAAGCTGTACGGCAACATCAGGACCGCGAAGCTCCAGATAGCCGACGGCGTTGTGTTCGAGGGCGCGTGCGAGATGATCAAGGGCGACGCCAGGAAACAGGACAAGGAAGAGGACGAGAAGGCAAGCGAACCGGCCCGGGCAAAAGCGGAGGCCGTCCAATCCTAACTTCAGGCATGCCTGACATGGAAAAGCACGAAGCAGCTTTCTATGAAAAAACCGACCGGGGAAGCGTGCGTTGCTCGCTCTGCCCCCACAACTGCCGCATCCAGGACAGCAAATCGGGGATCTGCGGCATCCGCACAAACAGCGGCGGCGTGCTGTATACCGATATATACGGCCGCATTACCTCCATCGCGATGGACCCGGTTGAAAAAAAGCCGCTATACCATTTTCACCCAGGCGCAAGCATACTCTCGATCGGGACCAAGGGCTGCAACATGAAGTGCCCCTACTGCCAGAACTGGCAGATATCCCAGGAACGCGCCGCGCACACCTCATATTACCCGTCTGAAAAGATCGTTGAAGCCGCTCTCGCGGAAGGTTCTGTCGGCATCGCCTATACCTACTCGGAGCCGATCGTCTGGTTCGAATACGTGCGCGATACAGCCGCGCTGGCCCGGGAAAAGGGGCTCGCCAACGTTATGGTGACCAACGGCTTTATCAATCCTGAACCGCTCCGTGAGCTCCTCGTACTGATTGACGCAATGAACATAGACCTGAAAAGCTTCCGCGACAAGACGATGCGCACCGTACAGAAGGCCCGTCTGCCCGAGGTGCTGGACACGATCAGGACCGCCCACGCCCACGGCTGCCATATCGAGCTCACCACCCTGGTGATCACGGGCATAAACGACGACATGGATGAAATGAAGGACATTATCGAATTCATCGCTTCAGTCGACGCCGGTATACCCTGGCATATCTCGCGGTACTACCCGAGCTATAAATACGACCGCCCGGCCACCGATGTCGGTTTCATAATGAAGGTGCACGCCGAAGCTGAGAAAAAGCTCAAATACGTTTACTGCGGCAATGTTTCCTCGCAGGAGCGAGGCCATGACACGCACTGCCCATCGTGCGGTGCGACGGTCATTCGCAGAAGCGGGTATTTTACCAAGATATCCGGTCTTGACGGCAATCGCTGCGCACAGTGCGGCGCCGAGCTGCGGATCGTCAGGTGACGCGGTGATAACCACATCGCCTGTCAGAGAGCCGAGCGGTATTACGTCAGACTGTGTTCGAGCTTTCTTGATTTCAGATTGAGGAGATACTGGTTCTTGAATTCCGACCGGGTTGTTATCGTAAAATAGCGGCTCAACCTGGCGACATCGAACAGGCGCTGCAAAACAGGCTTCAGATCGTAAAAAACCAGCTTGATATCGTTATCCGCGGCGTAATTCAAAAACTGCACGATGACCCCGATGGCGCATGAATCCACGGAATCGAGCGATTCGCATTTAATCGCAATCATGCGCGGGCATCGTTCGAATTGCTCAATCATGAACGCCTTGACCCGCATCAGATTGTCCATATTAAAGGCGCCTCTAATGCTCAGCACCGATACATCGCCCAGTTGTTCTGCGTGAAGGTCTATCATTGGAAATCCGGAAAAACTGACAATTCAGTTCATTTATATAAATCCATTGAGTCTGTCAAGTACTAACTATTAATTTTTTGCGTCCCGTCGTCCTGTTTTTCATACGCCGGACAAGCTGGCAACGATCATTATACCCGGCCCGCCATACGTTCCAGCCCGCTGGGCAAAAAAAAACGGCAGTTTATTCTGCCGTTTTTTGCGTTATTCACAATACCGGTTATCAGGCGCCCTGCTGCTCACCGCCCTCATGATGAGCATGCTCTGCATGGGGGAAGAGGGGCGTGTATTTTGCGAACCACATGTAAATGAGCACCATGACCGACAGGCCGCCCAGGAAGATGAACCACTCCTGTATTGTCGGGTTGTATGCCGCGAAACTCTTCCATGGGAAATTGGGCACCGAGGAGCCGTTTAAAACCACGAAAAGCTTGTTCACGAACAGCGCTCCCGCCCCGGTGCTTATGCCGACCAGGAACGTCTTCTCCTGTTCCCGGTTTTTCTTGATCAGAAGCATCGAAATGGCGACGATCAAAAGGATGAACTCCACCGCCAGCATCCACCAGCCGTAGTATCCGCCCATCATTCCGGCGAAGCTCCGGTCAAAGAGCGGCGTCCACTTGGTTGCCATGAGGCTGACATCGATAATCCGCGCGACGAAATAAACAGACAGCATGATGCCGGAAACCTTGGCGATTGAATGGAATGTCTCCTTTGGAACGACTTCCTTCTTCATCACCTTGCCCGCGATATAGGCACAGAGAGTCATGAAGGCGGTGCCGCCCGCGGTCGCTCCGATGATGACCACAAAAAAATAGATATGGTGCGCCCTGAACCATGAAGCCTTGCCGTACATGATGTCCCACATTCCGCCGCCGAGAGATCCCTGGTGGAAGAACGAAAGGAACGTGCCGCCGGCTGCGAAAATCCACATGAGGCGATGGAGATAATGTCCGATATAGTGGAGCGCGGGGATCGCGTCCAGGACCTTGTGCTTCAGCACCACGGGAATCATCTCAACACACAGGATGCAGAAATACAGGGTCAGACACCAGACTACTTCGGTCAGCATCGATTGCGGCATCAGGTGGGGTCCCCAGTTCGGGTAGGTATACCCGAACCATGCCCGGAGCGGCTGACCGATGTCAAACACCAGGAAGACCAGCGTGAACAGGTAACACATGAAGCCGATGAGAACCGTTGAATTGATGAGCGGCGTCAGCTTGTCGTTCCTGAAGATATAGAGCAGAAAGCCGGTAGTGAACGCCCCGCCGCCCAGACCGACAAGGCCCAGGTCGCCGATGATCCACTGGCCGAACGGATAGACGTTGCTCATGTCAGTATAGCCCAGTCCCCAGAACAGGATCTGGATGCCAAAAATGATGAATCCGAGCACGAAGAACATCAGCACGCCGAGCGTGATCTTTATGTTCTTCGGATAGCTGTTAAATTCCTTCTTTAAAAAATCGATGAACTGCTTAATAACATTAGCCACTTTTTTTCTCCTTTATCAGAGTATCGGAGTCTATTTAAATTTCATCATTTCCTTGATCCAGGCCTTGCTAGTGAGATAATAAACCTTGGGATTCGGGAAATTCTTAATATGCATCAGCTTCTCTTTCGTCTTCTCGTCTTTCTCGTCAATGGTATGAACCAGGCGGAACTTGCGCGCCTTCTCCTTATCGAGCAGCCTGCAGAGCTCGGAATTCGGGTCGTTCAGGTCCCCGAACACGATCGCGCCGGTCGGGCAGGAGGCTGCGCAGGCCGGGGTGTAGGTAACGGCGTTGATATCCAGCTCGCCCGCTGCGACGGCTTTGTCGCGCTCGCGCTTCCAGATATGGCTGCAAAACTGGCACTTGACCACGGTACCGCGGGACGCAACCGAAACGTCCGGGTTGAGAGAATCCTTGAATGACCCCTCGTAACGCGGCTTCCACCAGTTGAAGGCGCGCGCCTCGTAGGGACACGACGCCTGGCAGTATCGGCAGCCGATGCAGCGCGACCATACCTGGCTGACGATCCCGTCGTCGCCGACGTCGGTCGCCACGACCGGACATACTGACACGCAGGGCGGCCGCGGGTCCTTCGGGTCGTTGCCCTCGCACTGCTGACACATTTTCGGTATAAAGCAGACCTCGACGTCGGGATACCTGGCGTCGCGGTCATTGGTGACTTTCATGAGGTCGAGGAACTGGACGCGCTTCGGCAGATCGGAATCGTCCTCGAGCACCGGCATGTTGTTCTCCTGCGCGCAGGCGATGGCGCAGGTGCCGCAGCCCGTACACTTGTCCAGATCGATTGCCATTCCCCATCTTCTTTTCATTTTCATATCCGTTTATACCTCTTAGCTGATTTTGACCCTGGTGAGCCACCAGTTCGCGGCCCCGGTCAGGGGATCGATGTCGTTCGCCATAATCTCTTTGGGATTCACGCCTTTCTTCTTCGCGTACTTCGTGCAGGCCCTGTGGCCGAATCCCAGCGGGATGGCTATCGTATCCGGGGCCACCGTGTCCGTCAGGTGGGCGCGAACGCTGCCGATCTCGCCACGCGACGATTCAATGTCGATCCGCTCGCCTTCGCTGACGCCTTCCCGGTCGGCGGTTTCACGATTGATCTGAACCCAGAGCTTGCCCTGAGAGAAGGTCTTGTCGTCAATTGTCTTGAGAACGTAGGGAAACGCCATTCCGTCGCCGTCGCCGACAAATGTCAGCTCGGTCGGGATGAGGGAGAGCGGAAACTCTTCCGAGGCCTTGAGGCTCTTATCAAGCAGCGCGAGCTGGTCCTTCAGCACCCTGGCGTTGTAATTGACGCCGCCGGCGCCGACCGCTGCCCCGTAGCCCTTCACGAGATCGACATAGCCGTCCCACCTGAAGTTACCCTTGATATCGTCCACCTTCTTCGCGAGGTTGATGACGGCGTCGCCCGCGTGTACCGCCTTCATGTACGGCTTGAGCGCCGCGTCGCCGCCCGCGCTGGCGGATTCAAGGAAGCTCAATGAGGGAAGTATATAATCAGCGTACATTGCCGTGTCATTGAGAAGCGGCATGATGCCCACGACAAACGCATTTTCCATCTTATTGATCAATTCACTGCCGTATACGCTGCGATACGCCGGGTCCGCCTCGTTCACGAACAGCATTTCAAACGCGCCGTTCTTGATGAAATCGTCAAAGCCGGCATGGGTCTTCGCTCCCCCGAGGGAGGCTGCCGCGTTCGGCGAGAGGGCCGGCTGTCCCAGCCCGGGATTTTTCTTCAGCTGTGCTGCGCGCGACCCGACCATCGCGTTGAGCGCGTAGACGGCCATGATTTCCGCGGACGAAGAGGATACTCCCTTTCCGCCCCGGCCCGCGACCGCGATCGGGTTTCTTGCCCGGGAGAAGGCCTCGGCCACCTCTTCAATCTGCTGCTTCTTCAGGCCGGTCATGGCGGCCACCTTGTCGGTCGTGTAGGCGCGAACGACCGCCATCCAGTCGGCGCCGCCGACGGCCCTTCCTTTCCTCATTAAATAGTTCGCGATACCCATTGCCAGGACAAGCTCCGTGCCCGGCTTGATGGGGAGCCACTGGTCCGCGATTGACGCCGTCCGCGTACGGACCGCATCTGCCTGGACGAGTTTCGCGCCCCTCTTCTTCCATTCAACGAAAGCCCTGTTCATGGAGCACGATGACCCCCAGCCTTCCAGGAGACGCGCGCCAAAGCTCAGGATGTAATCCGCGTTCGTGAAATCGTAATCAACATATCCGCCCAGGGCGGCCTGCGTGAGCGAGTTCAACGACGGCTCGTAATATGTGTTGCTGCTGCCCGCCGCCCTGACCATCCGGTCCAGGAGCGCCGCGGCGAGATTGTCGTTCTTGTTGATGCCGGCGATGAGGTTTCCTTTTTTCGCGGCGATCAGAGCGTTCATGCGCTTGGAGATATCCGCCAGGGCCTCGTCCCAGGTGACCTTTTCGAACGCGGAGGCCTTCGCAGTCCCCTTGCTGCCGGTCCGCTTGAGCGGCGCGTCAATCCGCTCCGGATGATAGACGAGCTGAAGCGCGTTCTGGCTGAACGGGCACCCGCTGTTCGAGGATTCGATCTTCACCGCGCGGTCCCCGATCATCCGTATAGACATCTCGCATTGAGCACGGCAGGCGGAGCAGATGGACTTGAGGTATTCTTCCCTCCCGGGCGCCGGCACGTACTGGTCCTGGGTCCATTCAACCAGCCACTGCAGGCCGAGGAACGGAGCGCCGGAAAAAACATAGCCGGTGAGACCGCCCACCACCGCGCCGCCGCCTATCTTCAGAAAATCTTTTCTCTCTATCTTTTTCATGGATTACTTTTCTCCTCTGACAAGTTTCATGATATCAGGATATCAATCGTGGCATACTGCGCACTTGTTGCTTATATGCAGCGCGGTGTGGCAATCCTCGCACTGTCCCATGAGCATCTTGCCCTTCACCATCGACATGTCCCTGGAGTTCGACTTGTCGCCGTGGCACGAGCCGCAACGGGCCTTTTTCCTGCCATCGTCATACTCCGCGGTCATGACGACCTTGTGGCTGAAATAGACAAGATCAGGCTGCTTCGCAAAAGATCCCCACGGCTTGTCCGTGTCAGCGTATTTATCCAGCATCGGTTTCCGGCGCGCTATTCCAGGTGCCCCCTCGCTTGCCGAGCTTTCCCGGTCATGGCAGGAGGTGCAATCGCCGACCGTCGGAACGCCCTTGAACCTGCCGTTTTCATTATACCCGTGGCAGACTTCGCAGTCGTCCTTGGCCATGCCGTTTTCGGGAAAATATTTGGTTAAGTGCGTCTGGTGGTTGAATACAACCTCTTTCTCCGGATGATTGGCCATCACATAAGCACAACCCTTCTCGGAAACTATAAAGGAAGCATAGAAGGATAAAATAAAGGGGAGTCCGATAAGAAGTACTGTCCGTTTCACCAAGCTTCTCCTTTTTTTCAATTATATAAAGCAAAAAATTGGTATATTGCAACACTGTCAATACCCAGATACAAATATCCCTTTCGCATCCTCCGCCACAGCAGGCGTACGGGCAACCAGATATGCGCAATCATGAGAAATTAACAGTACAATTATTTAATAATCAGCGGCTTCTCACGTAAAATTTAACTAAATTATATATTTTTTGCCTCAAGTTTTATGTCAACAAAATAATAAAAATTCTTTCCAATTTAGGGAAACAAACGTTAACCGACCTGATGAATCTGACGCATCGCAATACCGAGACAGTCCTGATCGGCGCCGGCCATATCAATTGAGGCAACACCTGCAAGAGGCGCAACCCTCACCGCGGTTTCCGCGCTGATTCTAATCCGGAAGCTGCTCAGGGATCCCTTTATCTCGCGGGCCATGTTCCTGGCACTCCGGACACCGGCATCAGGCAACAGCACGGCCAGATACTCGTCATACCTGCATATGAATCCTTCATTTTTTATGATATCAGCCAGCGACGGCGCAATAAGCCTTATTGCCGTATTCTTTTCATTATTATTTATCTGTTCAATTTTATCGAACAGCCAGATGATCATGACGGAAAAGATCCTGCCGTTGCCCTTCCACGTTTTCCGGCATTCATCATACTTGAGATTGAAATATATTTTACTGTACAGCCCCGTTTCCGCGTCAATCATCACATCGTTGACAACCATGTAATCATGGATATTCTTCAGTATGCCCGCCATGGCGGTCTTGAGCTCGCGGATCTCGCTCCCCTGCAGGCCGTCCCGCTTGAGCATCACCACGCATCCCAGGAAGGCATTATTGTACACAAGAGGAATGAGCACCCTGCGGCCGTCCTCCAACACCATGGTCGCGCCGCCCTGCAGCTCGCGGCCGGCCTCGTCACCGGCATCGATGGTGTCAAAGCTGACGGAATCGATCTTGAGGAAGGTGTTTCCGTTCAGCTCCATGGTCTTTACCAGCCTTCCCGACGGATGGAAGATATAGAGAGAGATGCTGTCCGCGCCATAGGCCCTGCTCACCTTTTTAAACAGCTCGTGCACGTACCCGCCCAGGGTGTCTGATGCGATCGAAGCGGTATCGCGCGACACGATGCCGTCCCCGCGCGACACGGCCCGGTCGCGGAGACCCACGTCGATGGTATACCGCTCGTCTCCGACCCCGCGCGGCCTCCTTTTTGTGAGTGCTATATACAGGGCGGCGAAGACAACCACGATAAACGCGATGATCAGCGCAAGTTCAAGCGCGGTGCGCACGAGTATCTCCCCCCTGAAGAGGTAGGGATACGCTATCATGAGCCGGTATTCGCCCACTCTCGTGACGAAGATGTAAAACTTGACCTGATCTATGCCGCGCGCCGTTTTCTCGTTATAGTACCTGACGGTGTAGGGATTCTCCCGGCTGATGGCAAAGGCGTTCCTGGTGAAATCATTGAGGATGGCTTCGAACAGCCCGGTCGTCCTGATATAGCGGTCATTCTTGCTTGACAGGCGCACGCTGAGATCCGGGTTGGTAATCGCCATGAGAGCAATGTCCCTGTTGCTCTTGTGGACCGCACCGAGGAACCCGGACAGGTCTTCTGACGATGGCGCCTGTTTTTTCCCGGCCAGGCGCTTTTCCATGGCCCTGTATTCAGCCACGATCCTGTTGGTCTTCACCACCAGCGAACGCACGATGTCCCGTTCAATGTACTTGAACCTCACCGTGAAGTAGAGGAACATGCTCAGGACCAGAAAAACCGTTCCGGCCGCAATGACTCTGGACTTCGTGGTCATGGCGCCCCGCTATTCCCCGTCTCCGGGTCCCGTGTCGTACATCTGGTCTTCTTCCCACACGTACGAGCCCTTGCCGTTTTTCGTGCGGTCGGGGCATATCTTCATGATATATTTCTTCTCGTCATTCGGCCAGTAGGCGTTCTTCTCGCTGTGGTAGTAGCTGTCAAGGTCGCTCACATACTTCAGGCCGTCAGACCAGATCTTGACCCCCCGGCCGTCCCGCTCGCCGGCCCTGAACCGGCCGATATACCGCGAGCTGTCGACGTAATACCAGACACCCTTCCCGTCGATCTTCCCGTCCTTGAATTCCCCCACGTATTTGTCGCCAGAGGGGAGCACGAGCGAACCCTGGCCGTCCATCCGGTCGTCCTTGAAAGCGCCGATGTAACGCGCGCCGAACCATTCCGACCTCTTGCCCCAGGTGTAGATGCCGAAGCCGTGCTTCCTGCCGTTCTTCCATTCGCCCTCGTAGGAATCCCCCTCCCCGACGGTAAGCTTCTTCTCCTTCAGCATCACGCCATTTGCCCAGGAGGCGGAGTACCTGGCGATGATATTCCCCTTTTCATCGTACTCGAACAGCGACCCGTCGCCGTGGCGCTTCCCGTCGACAAACTGACCGATATACTTCGACTTGATCCGGCCCTGCCGGTCGTAAAGGATCATGGTGCCCTCGCCGTTCGGTTTCCCGTCAATCACCTGGCCGATGTAATGGGACAGGAGCTTACCGCTATCGTCATAGGTCAGAATCGACGCCTCGCCGGTCTCCCTGTCGCTGACGTACTGGCCCAGATATTTCCTTACCACGATACCGTTCTGGTTGTACCGGAACTCCGTACCCTGGCCGTCGCGGAGATCGTTGCTGAAATCGCCGATATATTTTTTGATAAGCCTGCCGCTGTCATCGTACGTGTACAGGATTCCGTCGCCATGCTTCATCCCGTCCTTGAACTTCCCCTCGTACCTGCGCACCACAACGCCGCGATCATTGTAGGTCGTGAGCGTGCCGCCGCCGTCGAATTTCCCGTTCTTGAAACGACCTTCATATTCCTCTATCACGGCGCCCTGCTTGTTATAGACGACAAGCTTTCCCTCTCCCTCCGGCACGCCGTTAATGAACATGCCGGTATACTTGCTCTTCATCCTCCCTTCCTTATCATAGGTGATGAGGGTTCCCCGGCCCTCCGGCTTGCCGTTTTTTACCTCGCCGGTATATTTGCTCTTTACCCTGCCCTTGCTGTCGTAGGTCAGGATGGTGGCCTCACCCTCAATGACGCCATTGAGATACTTGCCCGATATCTTTTTGACCAGCCTCCCCTTTGCATCATACCGGTAAATGTCGACAAGGCCGCTCGGCTTGCCCTTGTAGAAGGTGCCCGCTATCTTCGATTCGATCTTACCGTCTTTATCGTAGGAGATGAGCACGCCCCTGCCGTCCGGCATCCCTTCGGAGAACATGCCCGAATACTCGCTCCTGAGTATGCCGCGCTCGTCATAGGTCTTCATCACGCCCTCGCCGCTGAGCCGGTCGTTCTCGAAGAACCCGTCCTGCACGCTCTTTATCTTGCCGTTTTCATGATAGGTGGTCAGGGTGCCCCGGTCATAGTGACCGTTTTTCAGGGTCCCCCTGAAGCTGGCGATCAGCCTGCCCCGCGAATCGTATTCGGACACGACCGCTTCGCCGACCGGAACGCCGTTCTCAAACATGCCCTCGATCTTCTTGATGACATTGCCCTTGTCGTCCAGAACATAGAGGACGCCTTTACCGTGGGGCCTGCCGTTTTTCGTCTCCCCGACGTACCGGTAGTTGTCCCATTCGAGGGTGCCCCTGTCAGACGGCGCCTCCCGCGCCTCCTTCTGTACCGCGCGGTCCGCTGGGATGGCGCTGTCCCCGCCGGTACGGACATGCTTTTTTATCGTGTCGCACGCGGAGAACCCCCCGGCCACAATCATCAACAGGATTAACATCGCCCTTTTCATTGCTTTCCCCCTCAGGATTTGCACGAATTTAGCGTTTTATTCCGGCGATTGTCAAGATTTTTAGTTTTCAGGCCCAAAAATCTTCGGCCCAGCCCCCTCTCAGGGAGTAAAGGGTATTCAAGATATTTTACCATATGTCCGATACAATAACCAAATACTTGTCAACAAGTCAATATCCTGTGAAAACGGTGATGCCATGATACGCAATACACAACGGGCCCTCATATCAATAACGACCTTCTGCCTGATAGTGCTTGCCGCCATTTCGGCGGGATCCAAAGAGTACCCATTTCTTCCTATAGACGTGAGCAAAGTTTCAAACTATGAAACAGACCGGGTCGTTTTCCAGAGGATCGAGCATTTCAGCACTATTGAGCAGGACCACTCGATGGAGTCGCTTCTTATCATAAAGGACCGCAAGATGTTCCTGATGAAGGACGGGCATGATACCCCCTTTGACGCGAAGGCCAGGAAGTTCCAGGCCGAAATGCGGAACATCTACGGTGAAAACGAGCAGGAACTTGTATGGACCAATAAGATAAACGGCAAGCCCGACTTCATACAGATCATGGACCGGCGTTCGCCGGTGATGATGAACGCCAATGAGGAATTCGTGTCGACGAACTTCGGCTCCTTCTATAAATCAATACGGGACAAATTCATCATCGAGCACGTTGAAAAATTCCGCCAGATACTGAGAAACCGCAGGGACGCGGACATGCATATTGACCGGAAACGGATACCCCGCCCCTATTCGGCAACAGAGAGCGCGGACTATACCGATAGATATTACACCGCAGCCAAGGCCAAGGCCTCGGACGGCACGATGTACATCTGCGAGGACGCGGACGGCGACGGGGTCACGGAAACCTTCATAGCAAACGGCCGCGACGGCTTCAACTGGGGATACAAATCAGGGCCCGATCTGATCATCATTCTGAAAAACACCGACAAGGACATCGAGACGCTGATCGGCAAGCTAGTCAACGAGGCGATGTACGGCAGCGTTGAGGATGAAAAGACGATGATCCAGGCCTTCCCAAAAGAGAGGGACATCGCCGATCTGATAAAATGGCTCACGCCGAAAGACCCCAACGATAAGTAACGCGCGCATCGACGGAGATCCTGTCATGAGATACACAGGGATACTGCATTACCTTGTCATGGCCGCAGCGCTCGCGCTGGCTCCGGCCTGTTCCGGCCCCGGAGGCTCGGGGGGAACAAACGAGACGCCCGACATCAAAAAGGGATGTCTTTCGGGCCAGTGCGTTGAAGGACAGTTTGAGACCGCTTATCAGCGCTTCGCGGTTGTGACCGGGAACGTTGTCAATCTCCGGACGCGCCCCGACCTCACCTCGCGCGTGGTCGACCGGCCCGCCGCGACCAGGAAGCTCACCGTCCTCTACGTCAAACCGGAAGAGGTGACCATCGGCGGCATGAAGGGAAGATGGGCATACGTCAGAGACAGCGTCAACATCAACCTGAAGGGATGGATATTCGATTACTTCCTCGGATATGTCGGCTGCTTTTCGCGGCCGCGGGAGTGGAACATCCGTGAGATACGCGTCATACTGAAGGGGAAAGTGACGGTCTATCGCTGCACGGCTGACGGCAGGTTCACGATAACCCAGGACGAGATGATCTACGAAAAAGACGGAGCTTCAAACAGGCCGGCCGTTACCGGGGATATCCTCCGGTGCAAAAACGTCATCTGGCTGAAAAAGGACAGGCCGGACGATTATCCGGTATTCTTCCACATGCTCGAGAACGGTTCCCTCGCCCTTGCCGACCAGTACCGCGACATGCGCGGTATAATCATGACCAAGTGAGAACGCGCCGGGCCTCACCCGGCGCCCTTCGCGCCGCCCTCTCCGGAACCGGGATCATGACCGGTGATGTCGTAGCGGCCTGGGTCGGCGATGGCCGGCAGGATAAAGAGCCTCGCCAGTGAAAAGCCTTCCCGGTCACGATATTGTTCCAGCCCTGTGGCCATGTTCTCCTGCCCGGCGGCCGGCTGTTCCCGGTAGGTGCCGAACATCCGGTCCCACCATGAAAACCCGAGCCCGAAATTGCTGTTGGTTTCCCGCACAACCACTGAATGGTGTACGCGGTGCATGTCCGGCGTGACCGCGGCATATCGCGCAACCCGGTCCGCGGTCGCGGACAGACGCACGTTCCCGTGTATGAAGAGCGCGGCGGCCCCCTGGAATATCTCAAACACGATGACCGCCAGCGGCGACGGACCGATCACCGATACCGCGGCAAGCTTTATCGATACGGCCGCGACCGCCTCAAGCGGATGGTAGCGCACGCCGGTGGTAATGTCAACGTCGGGGTCCGCATGGTGGACCAGGTGCAGCCTCCAGAGGGGGGGGAGCATGTGGAACATGACGTGCTGGAGGTACGCTGCCAGGTCAAGAAGCGCAACGCCCGCAATGACATTGAGCCACGGGGGCGCGCCGAGCGCGTTCAGCAATCCCCAGCCGTTCGCGCGCGCGAGCACCGCCATCGAAATCGGAACAGCTGCGAAGACGAGGCGCACCAGCAGCGTGTTAACAAGCATAAGGGAGAGGTTTGAAAACCACCGGCCCGCCCTGCCCGCGGCTCTCGCCCGCCTGGGCGCTGCAATCTCTCCAATTGCCACTGCCGCAAAAACACAGATAAAGACCGTGAGCCGGAGGGCGGACTCGCTGAACTGGAATCGGGCCAGGATCTGCTCTATCATGCGGGAAACCTCGTTACGGTGCAGAATCAGATTTTCGCGATCAGGTCCACGAGCCCGCCGAGCACCGCCCGGCAGTCGCCGTCGATGTTCAGCCGCGCGAGCCCGTTCCTGGAACGGTCAATAAGCTCTCCGTGCCGGCGCCGCGCAGCGTCAAGCGAACCGCTGTCATGTATAATGGCCCTGATTGCGTCTATATCGTCAGAAGTCTTGTCCTTCTTTGTGAAGAGAGCTATGAAGCGGTCGAGCCCGGTTCCTTCGAGCCGTTCAAGCGCCCCGTCCACCAGAAGCGTCCGCTTCCCCTCCAGGATGTCCGAATCGGAGGGCTTGCCCGTGGCCTCCTCCTTCCCGAAGATGCCGAGGATATCGTCCCTGATCTGGAAAGAGAGGCCCAGGGGAAGTGAAAACTCCCCGATCAAACCCTCTTCGACGTCCGGGTCCCCGCCGACAAGCGCGTGCCCCATGAGCATCGGGTAGAGCACAGTGTAATAGGCGGTCTTCATTGTCGCGATGCGGACCGCGGTCTCTCCCGGGGACGACATCGTGCGCGAGGCGGAATTGAGTATATCGAGCGCCTGGCCCCACGAGGTTATCTCGTAGGTGTCAGCGAAAATCTTCATGAAACGGTCTTTCGCGCCTGGCTGAATATCCGCACGTGCGATGATGCCTACGGCAACGGAAAAAAGCACGTCCGCCAGGATAAGCGCGAGGTGGCTCCCGATCTCCGGGTTGTGCGAACCGCCGCCGTACCGTTCGCCGCATATCAGGTGGAGGGCCTTCCCGCCGCGCCGCAGGTCGGAACGGTCAATGATGTCGTCCTGAATGAGCAGAAAGGAATGCATCATTTCCAGGACCGCGGCAATCTTTATTACATCAACGGAGTTCCTGTCGCCGCCATACCCGAAATAGGCGAGCAGCATGACCAGCGGCCGCACCCGCTTGCCCTCCCGGGAACAGTACTCCGCCAGGTACGCGTACATCTCGCTGATTTCAGGAAGCTCCGAGGCGGCGGACCTGTCCCCGAAATATTCCCTGATGAAATCGTCGATCCGCGGCATGTACGCATCGCTGAAGGACTGGAACCGCTCAACCGGGGATTTTTCTTTGCTCATGGGCATGGGCCCGCTCCGGAGTGGTTTCGTCGCCGGGAGCCATGCGCCCGGCCAGGAATATGATGGATAGTCGTATCCAGGGAACAAAGGTGTCAATCAGATTTTGCAGAAGGCGCCGCCCGCGGAGCGGACCATCATGTCGCGCCCGCGACAGCTTGTGGAACAGGGGGCGTGCGGCCAGCGATACGGATCCATATTTTTTTAAAAAATTGTATTGATTATTATGCCGCCTTTTTGTTTTTAAGATCATTCGCAACGCTATACTATCCGGTTCCGACGAGCATGCTGGCAAAAAGAATCATACCCTGCCTTGACGTGGACAAGGGCCGCGTCGTCAAGGGCGTCAACTTCGTCAATCTCATTGACGCGGGCGACCCCGTTGAAAACGGCATCTTTTACGACAACGAAGGGGCGGATGAGCTCGTCTTTCTCGACATAACCGCATCCTCCGACAGGCGGGAGATCATCCTCGACATGGTAAAGCGGGTGGCCGAGGAGGTGCATATCCCCTTCACCGTGGGCGGCGGCATCAGGACTATTGAGGACGTGCGGCTCATCCTGGAAAACGGCGCGGATAAGATATCCATCAACACCGCCGCAGTCCAGAACCCGCCCCTGATCACGGACGCGGCGCGCAGGTTCGGATCGCAGTGCATCCTGGTGGCAATCGACGCGAAGCGGGATCAGAGCGGCGGATGGACGGTATACCTGCACGGCGGCAGGACGCCGACTGAAACCGACGCCGTGGAATGGGCAAGACGCGTCGAGGACCTGGGCGCGGGCGAGATACTCCTCACCAGCATGGACAGGGACGGCACGAAAATCGGCTATGACATCGAGCTGACCCGGACAATCGCCGAAGCGGTAACGATCCCCGTGATCGCATCGGGCGGCGTCGGCACCATCGAGCACATGTACGAAGGCCTTACCGCGGGCATGGCGGACGCCGTGCTCGCGGCGTCGATCTTTCATTTCAGGGAGATATCGATTGCGCAGGTTAAGCGGGAGCTCCTGGCGCGCGGCGTGCCGGTCAGGTATCCATTCTGAGTCAGGCCCGGCAGATCAATTGACCACGAAGTAGATGACAAACGCCAGGAGGGCTGCCAGGAGAACGACCAAACCTACAATGGCGCCCACGGCAGCGTTCGAAATGCGGTCCGGGCCGGCTTCCGCGTCAAGACCGGACGTATCAATGGCGATCTTGATGTTCTCCTCGAGCTCCTCGACCTTCACGTAAATACCCTTGGCAACAATGGCGTATATCGTATACCCGCCGTCATTCCGGTGCCGGATTGACACGATCCTGCCCAGGATCGGCTGCACCCCGTCCGAGGTGATCGCGTTGAAGGCCTTGAGCACCTGTATCGCCTTTTCGTGGGTATCGACGACCTTGAGCTTTAACCGGTCGCCCGATACGAGAAGGCCTATGTCCCTTCCCGATATGGGCGCGAGAATCAGGGATCCCCGCAAAACCAGCCTGACCTCCCGGCCCTTCAGCACCTCGCGGTCGTCGTCTTCGGTATCGACCTGGACGTCCGGCTCGAGCTCCTTCTGCTTGTTCTGAAACTCCTGTATCTCGGGGATCTTTCTGCTGGTGAGGGAATGGAGCTCCATGTCAAGCGAGGATATAACTTCGATATCAACGACCGAGTTTACGCTCTGCAGGCCCATGCGGTCCATCACGACCTGCTGGAAGAGCCTGTTTATCTCGATATCGCTCTGTTCCTCCACGAGCTTCTTCAGTTCCCCGGAGAACGAAAGCGAAAACGAGGTATTCAGGGCGTTCCTGAGCTGCCGGTCAAGCACATCATCATGCTGGCTATTGCCGGCAAAGCTGGCAAGATCATTTTCAAAGGTGATCCAGTCCCTGCTGGTCTTCATGTCTTTCAGGGCGAAATCATCGGAGATGATCGCGTATATGCTGTTGAGCTTCAGGTAGTAGTGGTTGAAGAAAACAATAAACGCGCCGAAATGCGACGTGGAGGAAAACCTGCCCTTTATGACATAGATATCGTTCAGGGAGCCGGCGATCATCTGCCTGGCGCGTTCCTCGTCGCCATTCGTATAGAATGTCGCAACTTCAAGCTTTCTGGCGAAATCAGACAGTGATTCAGAAGCGGTATCGAGTGTATCCGGCATTGTTGCTCCAGGTTGTTTGTGTGTTTCCCGCGCATGGGCGGGAGCAATCGGCTTTAACGCCTGCTTCATCGGGCCACAGGCGCCGCTTTTTTACAAGAAATTTTTCATTCCGGAGAGGCCTGCCTCTGCTTCAGTAAAACATTTTTGACCCGGTAGAGAACTGTTTTCCTGTCGATCGGCTTAAGGATATAATCGCTGACGCCCAGCTTGATAAGGTCGGCCATGACCCCCTTTGTAGTCTCTTCGCTGATAAACACCACGATCGGCCTGTTTGGCCTTTTCACCAGTTCGTGCATAAAGGCATAGCCGTCCATCACCGGCATGTCGAGCGCGGTGGTGACAAGATCGATCTTCCCCTCGATTTTAGACATCTTATCAAGCGCTTCCTGGCCATTCGCCGCAGTGGCTACCACCATGTAGCTCTCGGATTCGAAAAACTGGACGAGCTGTTTACGCTGGAAATCCTTGCTTTCGACAACCACGATCCTATATGGCCTGCCGCCCGGCCTGAGTCCATCAGGTGTTTTCACATTTAAACTTGGGAATTCACCTCTTCCCTTCATTCGTCCCTCCCCATGAAATCCGGTACAGTCCGCAAATCAATTTCTGATTACGTGTCCCATCCTTATGGTATGAAAGTTTTTCCGGTTCATGATTCAAAAAGGCCCGGCAACGGCGTATAGAAACTTTACAATTAACGAAAACGGTCAAGAAAAAAAGAGTCACACGACAATTTTCATGGACTTTAGAAAACAAAATTACGTTTTAGTCATGAAAAAATCAAGGTTTTTTTCATGCCGTCCATCGATGGTCTGTATAGAACACGCAAAAAAGGCTTGCAAATAATATGAATATGTTAACTTATATAGCGTACTATTGCAAGTATGACCAATAAATGACGGCGATGGCACGCACTGCAGATACCGGCGGGAACGAGTGGATCACCCTTATAATTTCAGCAGATTCTGCGGAAAGCGGCTTTATAAATTATCTATAAAAAGCGTTCGCATACGGTCATGATGCAGCCCGACATATCGAGCGGCAGAGGAGACATCCGATTTGGCAAGCGGCAATGATATAAGCTATTCTCTCCATCCGCCTGACTATAAAAAGGCCATCGCAAACAACGAAGACTTCTATATTCAATTCCAGACCTTCACCCAGGAAGTGGAAGGAGCCATTACCAGGTGCGTGTACCGATACCTCGAGCACAATGACCTTCATTACATACGGAACCAGATCATCAACATCGTCAAGGAGCTGGTAAACAATGCCATAAAGGCGAACCTGAAGCGGATGTACTTCAGGATCAAGAGCCTGGACATTGAAAAAACCGAAGACTACCGCATCGGAATGGAGACCTTCAAGGACGAGGCCTATGTCGGGGACAACTCCGCCCTGCTCGAAAAGCTTGAGAAATCAAATCTTGTCGTTCGCGTGTCATTCAAGACCGCGGACGAATACCTCTATATCAACATCATCAACAACGTCCCGATAGTGGACAGCGAGCAGTCAAAGATAATGTCACGGGTAAAAAAAGCGTACAAGTACCGTGATATTTCGGAGGCGTTCGACGAGGTGCTGGACGATTCAGAAGGCGCAGGCCTTGGACTCATCATGGCGCTGATGGTGTTCAAAAACATCGGCATGCCGCCCGAGGCCTTCAGGGTCTACCGGAAGGATAACCTCACCATAGCGGCAATAGCCATTCCGCAGACCATGGACAGGGTCAGAACAAAGGTCCGTATTGCGGATGAGATCATGCGCGAGATCGAGGAGATCCCGGCCTTTCCTGAAAATATCGTGCGCATACAGCAGCTCTGCGCCGACCCGGACACCACCATAAAAGAGATTGCGGCCGCCATATCCCTTGACCCGGGGCTCACGACATCGATCCTGAAGCTGGCCAACTCGGCGGGTTACATCACGGTGAAAAAGACTGAAACGATCGAGGAGGCGGTTAAGATCATCGGCGTCAAGGGAATAAATTCGCTCCTGATCGCCACGGGCGTCTTCAAGGTGATGGACGCCCGGTACAAGCGGTCCGAATTGATCTGGAAGGATTCATACAAGCGGGCCGCGTATGCGTACAAGATCGACATCCAGCTCAGGAAGACAAAAGCGGGCGATTTTACCTACCTGGCGGCGCTCCTGTGCGATATCGGCTATATCGTCATGCTCTCGCTCAAGTCAAAGATTTTGAAGCGTCTCCATGAAATGGCCGGATTCAGGGGCACCGACGACTACAATCTTCTCGAGGAGATAAGCCTGGGGCTCTCCCACAGCGCCCTGGGAGGCATGATATTCAGGAAGTGGAACTTCAACGAATCGCTCATCCAGATCATTGAGAATCATCACCGGCCCCAGATGGCGCCGGAAAACTTAAAACAGACAATTTATACCGTCTACCTGGCGGACTGCCTCGTGGAAATAGATAAAAACCGGTTCCGCTACGAGCTCATCGACGAGGAGGTACTCGAATACTTCAACATCAGGGACCGGGAATCCTTCGACTTGCTGCATACCACCCTTCATGACGCCTACAACACCCAGCTTGAAGGGCCATAACAGCGGCCTGCGGCCCCTCCACATCCGGCGGGGAGAGCGCCGTCAAATTAATTACTTGACGGAAATCATTTTCCCGACGACCGTATTGTACTCCCCGGCAACGGTACCGGTGACATAATTACGCGGAGGGCTGCACCCGTCTCAAGGAGCATGAAATGTATTTTCAGGACCTTATAGCAAAACTCAACCAGTACTGGGCAGACAGGGGGTGTCTCATCATCCAGGGATACGACCTGGAGGTGGGCGCCGGCACATTCAATCCGGCCACCTTTCTCCGCGTGCTGGGGCCGGAGCCGTGGCAGGTTGCCTATGTCGAGCCGTCGAGGCGCCCTACCGACGGACGATACGGAGACAACCCTAACCGCCTCCAGCACTATTATCAGTACCAGGTGATCCTGAAACCGTCGCCCGTGGACGTGCAGGACCTCTACCTGGACTCCCTGCGGCACCTGGGTATCAGGCTCGAGGAGCACGACATGCGGTTCGTCGAGGACGACTGGGAATCGCCCACCCTGGGGGCGGCCGGCCTCGGCTGGGAGGTGTGGCTTGACGGGATGGAGATAACGCAGTTCACCTACTTCCAGCAGTGCGGCAGCATGGACCTCTCTCCCATCTCGGTAGAGCTGACCTACGGACTGGAACGTATCTGCATGTACCTGCAGGGCGTCAGCCACTTCGCCGATATCATGTGGAATGAAACAGTGCGCTACGGCGACGTCCACCGCCAGAGCGAATTCGAGTTCTCCCATTACAACTTCAACATCGCCGATACCGATCTCCACTTCAGGCTCTTCGACCTGTACGAGAAGGAGTGCCTGGCCATACTCGACAATCCGAAGCAGAAACTCGCCCTCCCCGCGTACGACTACGTGCTCAAGTGCTCCCACGTCTTTAACATGCTCGACGCCCGGGGCGCCATATCGGTCACCGAGCGCGTCGGCTACATCACCCGCGTGCGGAACATAGCGCGCCGGTGCGCTGAGCAGTACGTCGCGATACGGGAGGAGATGGGATACCCGCTCCTCAAGAAACAACCGGCCGGTGTCGCCTGATGGAAGAGGACTTTCTCAAGCTCGACGCCTTCCTCGCGAAGTACGATAAATTCGTGATATCCACTCATGAAAGCCCCGACTGGGATGGACTGGGAGGCGAGATAGCGATGATCGAGCTTTTAAGAAAGCTGGGGAAAAAACCGATCATCGTCAATTCGGACCCGGTCCCGGACAACTTTCTATTCCTCGACATGGAGCAGGACATCCACGTCATGGACGGGACGTACGACCTGCCTGATGATATCGATGAATACGCGCAGTTCGTGCTCGACACGAACGATTACGACAACATCGGCGCGGCCGCCTATAACGCGCTCAAGGACAGGGTGCGCGAGGTCTTCATCATCGACCATCACGAGGGGGACGGCGGCGGCACCGGGTCAAACATTATAAAGGCCGACGCCTCCTCGGTCTGCGAGATCATGTACCACATCATCGAGCACTACGGACGGCAGTTCACCCTCCGGGCGGCGCAGGCGATATTCGGCGGGATCGTGTTCGACACCGGGTCGTTCAAGTACCCGAAGACCACTCCCGAGACCTTCCGCATAGCCGCGCACCTGGTCGAGCTGGGCGTCACGCCGTTTTTCATACACGAGCAGATCTACGAGCAGAACGCGCTTACCAGCTTCGAGCTGAGGGGGCGCATCCTTTCGAGCATGCAGGTCCTCCACGGCGGCAGGATGATCGTCCTGAAACTCACGCCGGACATGCTGAAGGAGACGGGCGCAGCCTTCTCCGAGGGAGAGCCTGCTATCAACCTGCCCCTGACCGTCAAGGGAGTGGTGGCGAGTATTCTTGTAAAACAGGACTTCGAGGGTCCGGTCAAGGTGAGCATGCGCACGAAAGGCGACCTCGACGTGGCAAAAATCGCCATAGATAACGGCGGGGGGGGGCATAAAAATGCCGCGGGCTTCAAATCGAAGCTTTCCTTTGAAGAGACCTACGAGCAGGCGATCAGGAACCTGGAGCCGTTATTCAAATAGCCCCCGGCGCGCGCCCGGTCCGCGCCTTTACCCTGAGCTTTGCCGCGATAAGGTCCCGGTGCTTGACATGGAGCAGATTGGCGAGCTTGTGTACGATATAATCCTCATGCTGGTCAAGGCTGCCGTCCGCGTAAGCCACCTCCCAGATCATCTCGACAAGACGCAATTTTTCAGCATCCGAAAAGCTCTCGTTGATCAGGTTGGTGTAGGCCCAGAGATCAGCCGAGTCTTCCCGCTCCCGCCCGGCAATTGCAAGCACCCCATCTATTTCATCAGGCGGCAACGCGAGATCGGTCCGGAGGATTTCCCGTATCTTTTCCAGCTCCGAGGATGAAAAAAAATCATCGGCTTTCGCCATCTCAAGCAGGAGGACACAGGCCGCGATGGTTATGCGGTCCACGCCGGCTCCGGGAGCATCGGGAGCGGCAGCGCCGCCGGTTCCGGAAAGCAGCGATACAATCCGCCTGAGCATCACTTCGCACCCATAGATCAGTGAAACCTCACCGTATAGTCCTTGGGCACAATGCGGTCTTCACGGTAGAGGCTGAAGTAGAAGCCCAACAGTTTTTTGGCGCTTTCGATCTTTTCGGGAGTCATGTCTTTATTAATCTCCTCCGGCTTCACCACCTGTCTCTCATAAAACGGACGCTCGGAGAATATCGAAAGCCCCATGAAAGGATTTGCCAGATCCAGCCGCATCATGTCAAGAAGGGTCGGCGTCAGGTCAAGGCTCACGCACGGAGTGTTGTTTGTGACGCCCCGCAGAGCACCGCCGGGAAAATAGAGCAGGCATGGTATCCTGTCAAAATATGGGTGATAATGGTCCTCAAATTGCTTCACGAAACTGATATATTCCTTGTTGTTGCCCATCGCGTGATCTGCGGTCAGGATCAGCAGCGTATTGTTTCGGTACTTCGATTTCTTGAAATAGC
The DNA here is from genome assembly GCA_016928865.1 of Spirochaetota bacterium. GTDB lineage: Bacteria > Spirochaetota > UBA4802 > UBA4802 > UBA5550 > RBG-16-49-21. Next base: position 6,659 of record JAFGJX010000105.1, on the reverse strand, counting down.
TCCAGAATTTCCCGAACGCCCTGTCTGTGGAATACAGGGCATTGAGCATGTCGTTGCCGCCCGCCTCCGGGATGGTGTACTTCACCTTGAAGGGAGGATGCGAATTGATGGTCGATATCGTCAGGAAAAGCGGCTTTTCGCCAGGATATTTCTCCAGCCATCCGACAACGTAGTCAAAAAGGGTTTCGTCATCAACACCGAATCCTCCGCTCATGTTGCGGATATTATCAATCGCGAGGCTTTCGCTCCCGTAAAAGCAGTCATAACTCTGCCGCTGCATGAAAAAATCCTTCATGCTGATGAACCGTTCGCTGGCGGACTGTATATGGATCGTAGTGTAATTCAGGGCCTTGACAATATCCGAAAGGAACAGGAAACGGCAGGGGATGGGGATCCTGGTGCCGCCCACATTTTCGTCAAGCAGGTATATCGTCGAGCCGAGCGCGGCGATAAGCCCCTTGATCGTGGGGAAGCTGGAATTGTACATGTCAGTAAAGGCGAATGACTCGCGCTCCATCGCCTTGATATTCGGCATAAGTCCGGTCAGGCCGTGGACATCGTCCCTGAGAAAAAATTTTGACAGCGACTCCACAAAAATGATGATAATATTGGTGCCGGGCTTAATATAAGGACTGTTCCCCGCTCTTCGTGACGGATTGACATAGATGCTCTTTTTCATCAACGGGTAGTTCTCGTCCAGCGTATAGAGCAGGGTTCCCTTCTCTTTATAACCGCGAATCATCTCCTCGTCCAGCTTTACCGCTTTTACACTCATCATTCGAGAGAGAAGATAATAGCTGATGAGCGACTTGAAAAACTCGCCCTCGGGCAGACGGGTGTATATCAGCGGGTCGTCAGTCTTGAGCCTGAACAATTTTTCCTTCATGTTGTCAAGCGACCGCATGGTCTTCTCGCGATCCATAAGGGTCTTCCTGTTGAAATCAATACCGGCGCCGGCGGGACCGGAATTCACGGAGCCATGAACCCCGGATTCCTGCCCGCTCTGACGCGCAATCCCCCCCAGGAACACGAGACCATACACGACGACGCCGGCCAGCAGGGCCGAGAGGCAATTGACGACAAGTATGATGGCAACAAGCTTCTTTTTCACGGCTCATTTCTCCAGAGTGGTATAAGCATACATCTTTTTGAGTATCCGGAGCATCCCCAGGAATAAAAGGATGAAAACGGCATACAGAGCCAGCGATTCTTTGGCAACGAGAAAGACCAGGCCGTCAGTGTAGAAGGCGTGGGCCCAGAAATTATTGTTGATGTGCATCCCGCTGAAAAACAGAGCCCCCCAGTCAAACATCCGTATAATCTCCGAGCCGACAAAAACCGCCATTACAACGCCGACAATGATTTTTTTGGGGAGAGGTTTTTCCACCGCGATCATCAGCGCGCATACAATGCTCGCGAATACGGCGCTCGCCGCCAGATAGTACGCGCTAAGCGCCAGAAACGGCCCCCGCACATCCAGTACCGAATAAAACGAACCGAACGTGATAATGGTGTAATGCCATCCAATGAAATACAGAGACAGCAGCATCGTGAGGGCCACACCGAGAAGGACCATCTCCCTGTTTTCGCGTAAAACCTGCCACAGATCATCGAATAATGCTTTCATAGTATACCGGACCCCACTATTTCAGAGTGCAATGCAATAAGGCCGCAGCGAACATATGCGGCGCCGTCGTGCGCCAGATGTCAGAACAAAAACAACGGATTTCACGTCAGGCGCCCGCCGGAGCGTATTGTGGACCATCCTTAACCATGTGGTTAAGATAATGCAAGAAAAAAACGGTCAGGTTGGACGTCAACAGCATGCCGCCAATATCCGGTGCATACAAAAAAATGATTTGCTTTAAAACAGCATTGTGATACGGTTACTGTTGCTAGAAGGTTTAATTCCCGCAATCATCAAGAGCGCATCAACAGAGAGAGCGCGATCAAGCCGGAACAGTAAACCGGAGCCTGGTGATGGAATACCTCTATACCGTTGAAAACATTAAAAGAATTCTCGGTCCGTGGGAACACCCGGAGATACAACTCTCCGAATGCCGGATATGCAGCAATCTTCCCGAAAACGTGAGCAAGGTGAATGTCCCCTCCAGAAACGAGTTCGGCGTCTTTCCCAACGAGGTCGCGAAGCTGGAAGAATTTATACTGGTAAAATATACCTGGCAGATATTGAAGTGCCCTGTCTGCGGCAGGCTCTATACCGATGAATATCATTACGAGTCCCTTGTGGGAGGAGGAGAGGACGAATATCTCATATCCCGCATAGAATACGCTGACGCCCTGGAACTCCTGAAAGGGATAAAGGCAAAAAAGCTGATCAAAGACGGCGCCCGATGGCTGGTCTCCTGGTGACGGGCGTCAGCAGGCGCTCGTCCCGGACAGACGCATGCCCGCGCGCCGCCTACCGGTAGTAGTCCCCCGCGGCTTCCGGCTGATACAGAATCTCATCGATAATAAAATACTGTTCGCCGCACGAGTTGTTTTTAATTACCGTACCGATCGTGCTGCCGAGGATCTGCGTGCCCATGGCCGAAAGCACGTTTATCTTTTCCTGATCGTTGCAATCATAAGGGAAAGAAAGGGAATAGACGTACTTCTTGCCATTGCCGATATTTTTAAGCAGAAATTTCGTATTCATCGTAACAACGTTGGGCCGAATCTCCCGGGGCTCAACCGGGCGCGAACGCTCGAGATCACGCTTCAACGTATCGATATTAGCAACTTCCTGGCCCGGAAACGAATCCTTGTCCCGGATAACGTCAAAAAGCCGCTCATAGTCATACCGTGAAAAAACTTTCCTCTTTCGCATAACCCCTCCAGTAGATACCGCGCACCTGTCGGTGCGCGCAGCTGATTACTGATCCGGGTCCACTCTCCTACTCTGCAAGAATTTTTACACAGCCACAGGCCAGTGTCAACCGTATTACAAAAACTTTTATATTTTTTTCGGGTTGAATTATTTTTCCGCACAACAGGGCGGATATTATGAGACATATTACCGAAAAACAAGAACCGCCCTGATGCCCGGTCAATATCGGGAGGAAACTGGTGCGTACACACTTCAGGATGAGCTCGGAAATTCACGCGAGCATTTTTTTCAGATTTTCCATGATATCGGGGATCGGATCGTCGAGGTTTCTGGAAAAATGGACCGCGCGCTTCGACTTCTGGAAATCAGACATGTTGTAGCGCAGCAGCTGGGAAGCGATCGCATTCATAATGAAGGCAATCGTATCAATATCAATATCCTCGCGTATGTCTCCCCTGGATACCCCTTTTTTGAGGACGCTTTTCCACTCGAGCACGCCCTGCCGGTAGAGCTCTGATGTGTGATCTGAAAACTGGGCGTTATAGGGAAGGCTGCTTTCGTGCCACAGGCATATGAGCTCCGGCTGTTCCCGGCCGATCTTCAGTGAACGTTCGAGGATTGACTGGATATGCGAGAAGGTATCGACATACTCCGCAAGAGGCTCGAACGCCTTGCGCTGTATCTCGATCCCCATCGTTATTATCGTATGGACGAGGTCTTCCTTGGTGGCGAAATAGGTGTAGATTGATCCATAGGAGACGCCCATCTCACGCGCAATATCCTCTATTTTTGCGTTAGAGAACCCCTTCTGGCCCATTACTTTAATTGAAGCCTGGAGAAGCCGTAGACGTTTTTCTTCCGGTATGTTATCGAAGGTCTCTTTGTGATATATCTTTTTCATAGGGAACGAATAATACCTCGGTTCGTGCGCTGTCCTTTCATGGTTTAGACGTGAGACATTTAATGTCAAGTCATTTCATGCCGGAACCGCCTCTTCGTCGCGGGGATGGCATTAATGAAAAGCACAATAAAATCTTTCATATATAGCCAATCACATCATCCGGTAGAGCCAGATGGCAATATAATTTCTTGACAAATCCCTACCCCTTCCATAGCGTTTCCGGACATTTATCAAACTTCCCTCACCAGAGAGGCATCATTGGAAATACTGCTTACGGTTGTTGATATCTTTCTTCATGTCGACAGATATCTTGACCTGATAATCAAGATGTTCGGCATATGGTCATACGTGATACTGTTCATCATCGTCTTCTGCGAAACCGGACTGGTGATCACCCCCTTCCTGCCCGGGGATTCGCTTCTGTTCGCGGCAGGTGCGCTGGCGGCCATAGGCTCTTTTGACGTCACAATACTGCTCCCTCTTTTTTCTTCTGCCGCCATTATCGGCGACAATGTCAATTACTGGATCGGCCACTTCGTGGGTCCGAAGATATTCCACAAGGAGAATGTGCGATTCCTCAACAAAAAACACCTGGACCGCACGCATGAATTCTACGAGAAACACGGCGGCAAAACGGTCATCCTTGCGCGTTTCATTCCCATCATCCGCACCTTCATGCCCTTTGTAGCCGGCCTGGGGAGGATGAACTATCCACGCTTTCTAGCATATGACATCCTGGGCGGCATCCTGTGGCCAACACTGTTCGTTCTCTCGGGCTACTATTTCGGAAATCTGCCCATAGTAAAAAAATATTTCTCTCTCGTGGTTATCGTGATCATACTTATTTCGGTGACTCCGATCCTCTATCATGTCATCCGCATGAAGCTCAACAAGGAATGAGCGCGCATCCCGGAACACGTGGAAGTCTGTATAACGACACAGGCATTCCGGAAGTACCGGGGTGACAATCACATCGCCGTGAGCGCGAACCAGTGCAAGCACCGCTGCAACTAACAGTTTCCTGAAAAACTCCCTCCATGGAGTTTTTCAGGAACGGTTTTGAGAAGTAAATTCTCAAAACCTCACATTTTTCTCTGCTGATGCCTCAAAAAATGGCGGTACTTACTGTACCGCCATTAGCAGTTTGCTGTTTTTCAGCAAACTGCTAATAACTTGACAAACGGCATCCCCGACTATACAAGGTTGTAGATTACAGGCCCGATCTCCAATCACGAGTAAGGCTCAAATAATAATATTATTAAAAACTAACATTGTTAAAACATACAGACACCATCTCCCCGGATGAGCAGGCTCATGCCGAACATGAAAAGCGAATGGCGGCGGCCACCTCGATGCTGGCGGCGGTAGGCCTCACCGCCTTCAAAATCGTGGTCGGCGTATCAACAGGGAGCCTCGGCATACTCGCCGAGGCCGCGCACTCCGCGCTCGACCTCATTGCCGCGATCATAACCTACCTGGCCATCCGCATCAGCGCCCGACCGGCTGATACCACTCACCTGTACGGGCACGGCAAGGTGGAAAATCTCTCGGCAATGTTCGAGACGCTGCTCCTGCTGGCGACCTGCGTCTGGATAATCTACGAAGCGATTAACCGGATATTTTTCAAGACCGTGGCGGTCGAGGCCTCTGTCTGGGCGTTCATCGTCATGGCGACATCGATTATAATCGACTTCTCCCGCTCGCGAGTCCTCTACCGCGCAGCGCGCAAACACAACAGCCAGGCGCTGGAAGCGGACGCGCTCCACTTCAGCACCGACATCTGGAGCTCGTCGGTGGTCATCCTCGGACTGATCATGGTCAAGGTCGCGGAAATCAAGAAGGAGTGGTTTTTCCTTGAAAAAGCCGACGCAATCGCGGCGCTGATTGTCGCCGCAATCGTCATCTATGTCAGCGTCCGGCTCGGCATACGCACGGTTCAGGCGCTCCTGGACGCTGCGCCGCGAGGCCTGTACGAGACCATAAAAAAAACGGTCGAAGGCATTCCCGGCGTCATGGACTGCCACAACATCCGTTTCCGCTCGTCAGGCCCCCGGATATTCATTGATGTCCATATCCTGACCGATGGGACCCAGAGCCTGAACAGCGCCCATGAACTGACCGAAATCATAGAAAAAAGGATTCAGGAAGCACTGCCTCACGCTGACATCATGATTCATCCCGAACCCTGTAAAAAAGACGAAGGCGACTGACCATAGCCAAGCAGGAAAGAATACGCCCGCACGATTAATGGAACCAGCTGAAATACAATCACTCCCTGTCCGCTCCCGACTTGACGGGATAGCCGAATCCCTCGCGCACAACAGGATACTCATGCTCCATGCGGAAACAGGCGCGGGGAAGACCACCCTGGTACCATGGCGGCTCCTGTCACATCCCTCTTTCGCGGGATCAAAGATCCTGCTCCTCCAGCCACGCCGCATCGCGGCACGGGCCGCTGCGGACCGTATTGCCTATCTCCTGAATGAGCGGCCCGGGCAAACGGTTGGCCTCCGTACCAGAACGGAGACCATTATCGGCAAATCGACCCGGCTCGAGGTGATCACCGAGGGGATCCTCACACGCATTATCCAGAATGATCAGGCACTCGAAGGATACGGGACCGTCATTTTCGACGAGTTCCACGAACGCACGCTGCAGTCGGACCTGGCCCTCGCCCTTATATGGGACAGCCGGGAGACGATCCGCCCTGACATGCGAATACTATTCATGTCAGCGACCCTTCCCGCCCGGGATATACACGTCGCGTTCGGCAATATGGACCTCGTCTCGGTACCGGGCCGCACCCACCCGGTCAGGACAATCTACCGCCCGCCCCTCGCGAACGAGAAACCGTGGGAAGGGGCGGCGCGGCTCTCGGCGGAAGCCACGGAGACGATCGATTCATCCGCCGGAGGAGACGTGCTGGTC
>JAFGJX010000104.1 GCA_016928865.1 Spirochaetota bacterium | reverse complement strand
GGAGCAGCGCGCTTTCAGTCATGAACACGATGCGCTCCTCAGCGCCCTTGCCCATCACCTTCAGACGCCTCGCCGAAACATCAAGATCCGGCAGGTCCGCCGAACAGAGCTCGGATACCCGCGCGCCGGTGGAATAGAACGTTTCAAGGAGCGCCCGGTCCCGATAATCGAGAAACGTGGCACACTCGAAATCAAGAACGGAGTCCACCTGGTTTGCATGGAGAAACCGGGGAAGCCTCGATTCCTTTTTGGGATAGCCGACCTTGAGCGCAGGGTTTTTCGCAACCAGGTCCCGGTTGAAAAGAAAATTGAAGAACGACCTGATCGAGGCGATCCGCCGCTCGATGCTCGAGCGCTTCAGACCGGAATCGTACGAATATTCGATGAAGGCGGTTATGTCTTCGCTCCCGATATCAGAAACCGTGACGTCCTCATTAATAACGGGCACGCGCACCTCATATCTTTCGCGCACGTCAGGCCCGTTATCGCCGATCAGGAAACGATAGAACTGCTGCAGGTCCCTGTTGTAGGATTCAAGCGTTTTCCCGGATGAGTTTTTCTCGGTGTCGAGATACCTCATGAAGTGGTCGATTTCAGCTAGCATTCCCCTGCTGCCCGGCGCCGTTATTGTTCTGTCCGTTGCCGTTGCCGTTTGCGGACGCGGTCTCATCCAGAAGCTCCACCTGGTAGCCGCATGATTCCTTGAGGCAGATAAGCTTTTCGCCCTTTCCCTTTATTATTTTCTTGAACAGGAGCTTGCCGCACCGCGGGCAGGGCTTTTCCGCCGGCGTGTCGCGCGTAAAAAACTCGCAGGTCGGGTAGCTCGAGCACGCGTAAAACGTGCCGCCCCGCCCCTTTTTTGAGGAGCGCTTTATCACGTCGCCGTCCTCGCACCGGGGGCATTTCCCCAGCGGAAGCGGCTTGGAATTCCGGCATTCCGGGAAGCCGGGACATGCGAGGAAAAATCCGAACTTGCCGAGCTTCTTCACCATCTTCCTGCCGCACTTCTCGCAATCGATGTCGGTCTCCTCGTCGAGAATCCCCTTCATCTCCTCGATATTGAGCTCAGCCTTTTCCACCGTCTCCCTGAAAGGTTCGTAAAACTCGTTCAGCATCCCGACCCAGTCGGTCTTGGCGTCCTCAATATGATCGAGGCGGTCCTCCATGTTCGCGGTAAAATCGATCGATACCAGCGACGCAAAGTGTTTGGCCATGATATCGTTCACCAGTTTGCCGAGGATGGTCGGAACCAGCTGCTTGCCCGACCGGGTGACATAGTAGCGCTTTACCAGCGTGTTAATGGTAGGCGCATAGGTGGAAGGCCTGCCAATCCCGGATTCTTCCAGGAACTTGACCAGCGACGCATCGTTATAGCGGGGCGGCGGCGTGGTGAAATGCTGTTCCGGGAAAAATTCCCTTATAGCAACCCGGTCTCCCACGGCGAGTTTCGGGAGGGATGTGCGTTCCGTCCTGTCGGTCGTCTCCACCGCGGTGAACCCCTTGAACAGGACCTTGCTTCCGTTTGCCCTGAAGAGATATTCACCAGCCTCGAGGGAGACCGTCCTGACCTCGGAGACCTCGGGATTCATCTGGGACGACACGAGGCGCTTCCATATCAGGTCGTAGAGCTTGTACTGATCCCTGGTAAGGTCTGCCTTTATTGACTCGGGCGTCCTGAGCAGATCGGTGGGCCGTATCGCCTCGTGGGCATCCTGCGCTCCCTTCTTGTTCGTGTACTGATTGGGCTTCTCGGGCAGATACTCATTGCCGAATGTGACGGAGATGTAGTCCCGCACTGCCTGGATCGCCCCTCCGGAAATCCTGGTCGAGTCCGTTCGCATGTAGGTTATCAGACCGGTGGGACCTTCATTGCTGATGTCGATGCCCTCGTATAGCTGCTGTGCGATAATCATCGTCTTCTGCGAGGTAAAGCCGAGCCGGTTGGCGGCATCCTGCTGGAGCTTGCTGGTAATATAGGGCGCGGACGGCTTTCGCTTCCGCTCCTGGACCTTGATGTCGCGCACCGTCATCTCTTTTCCCTTCAGGTCCTCGAGTATCGAGTCAACCTCTTCCCTGCCGCGTATCCTGATCTTTTCATTCCTGAACATCGCGAGCTGAGCCCTGAAGGTCTTGTTGTGCGACGCGATCTCTGCTTCGAGCGACCAGTACTCCTCGGGGTTGAAGCTGTCGATCTCCTTCTCGCGGTCGCAGATAACCTTGAGGGCGACCGACTGCACTCTACCCGCCGACAGTCCCTTTTTGACCTTCTTCCAGAGGATCGGGCTAATGTTGTATCCGACGATCCTGTCAAGGATCCTGCGCGCCTGCTGCGCGTTGACCAGATCCATGTTGATCTGGCGCGGATGCGACACCGCCTCCTTCACCGCGTGCTCGGTGATTTCGTTAAACTCAATCCTCTTGATATCGCCGTTTTTATCGGCAAGGGCATTGGAAAGATGCCATGATATCGCTTCGCCCTCACGGTCAGGGTCGGTTGCGAGAAGCACGCTCGATACGTTCGACGCAAGCTTTTTAAGTTCGTTGAGTATCTTCGCCTTGCCTCGAATGGTTATATATTCGGGCTTGAAATTATTTTCCACATCAATCGCGAGACGCGACTTGGGCAGATCAATAATGTGCCCCACTGAAGAGGAGATGACATAGCCGTCCCCCAGATATTTATGGATGGTCTTCGCCTTTGATGGCGACTCGACGATCACCAGTGTGTTCGCCTTGTTGTTCCCGTTCTGTTTGCTCATCCGGTATCCTCATCCTGGTTTCGGCATCATCAACAGCGGTTTCGCCGCTTCATAACAACAGGAAATATAAGACTTTATTTGTCAAATAATTCTTTTATATTCTTTCCGGGGTCCCACAGCACCACCGCATAAAGAAGCCCGCCGAGCAGCATCGTCAGAATGATAAAGATAATCTTCCGCTCGGAAGAATAATAGATCATCGCATCGTAATCACGCTCGAAGCTGAGCGCACCCACTACTTCGCGATTGTTCCATTTTGTATGACAGAATCTGCAGTCGCCGCGCGCGATGAGGGGTATGATGGAAAAGTATCTGCCATCACGTATCTCCGAATGCATTTTCGGCGTGAGTGAATTCATGACTTGCAGGACCTCCCGGTCAGGAGTCCCGGTTTTTTCACCCGGCGCAGCAACGCGGTACCCCCGATAATCATATACCGTGATTCCGATGTTATGCTTGACGCCGACGTCCTCAAGAAAAATCCAGGCGTATTCCGGCCTTGCCATCGATTTGATCCCGAGAAACGAATCTGTTATAATACCGAACTCCCTGTCAAGCTCGCTGAAATATCCGGACCGGTACAGCGAAAATACATCACCGGCATGGGGAGGGATCGGAAATATCTGAGCGATTGATATAAGCATCAATGCTGCTATGAGCACCGCAAAAATGATCTTAACCTTCATCTTCCGCTCCTGCCGTATGGTGCGCTCAAATCCCTTTAGTATACACGCGATATCATGTTTCCGCTGCGCGTAATACGTCCTCCCAGCTCGAGCAGGACGACCGCCTCGTTGACCTCTCCCGGGCTCGCCGGAATCTCCCTCGCTATCGCATCTATCTCACGGTCTCCCTCTTTTAAAAGGCGCAGGACCCGCCATTCAAGCGTGCCTTCTTCAGGGTCATCCTCGGTTTCAGCTTCCCGCATTGTTTTGCAGTCGCCGTTCACAGCGCCCGCGGCGGGCGGCATAACCGCTCCGGCGCAGCGGGACAGCTCGTCAAATATATCATCCGGCCCTGACACGAGGACCGCGCCATTTTTTATGAGTCCGTGGCACCCGGCGTATTCCTCGTCAAAGGAGTTTCCCGTGCACGCGAACACATCACGGTTCTGCTCCATGGCGTGCCGCGCCGTAATAAGCGCGCCGCTTCTTCTTCCCGCCTTCACCACCACGGTGCCGGCGCAGAGCCCGCTGATAATCCTGTTTCTCCTCACAAAGGTCCACTTCCCCGCCATGATTCCAGGCGGATACTCAGATACCAGCGCGGATCCGGGCGTTGATTCAATCAGGCGGTACAGATCGCGGTTCGGCCATGGATAGACGATGTCGATGCCGTTCGCGAGCACGCCGATGGTCCGGCCCCCTTCCTCGATCGCTCCCAGATGCGCCTCCCGGTCGATGCCGACCGCCATCCCGCTCACGACCGCGCATCCGCGCGATACCGCCTCGCGGGCAATCCTCCTGGCATTACCCGCTGATCGTGCATCCGATCTCCGGGCACCCACTATGGCAAGCGCCTGTTGGGGCGGGATGTCTCCCTTTATATAGAGCACCACGGGTGGACACTGTATCTCTTTCAGGAGAGCCGGATAATCCTCATCCCAGAACGTGAGCACCCGTATCGACTTCGCTGCAGCTGCGTCAAGGATCATTCGCGCCGCTGTTGCGGGATTGTCCGAATATGTATCGACGAGATACTCCTGCGTTACAGGCCGGTTGATCCGGCTGACGGCGCGGTATATATCGCCTGGAAACACGCGCGACTGCATCATGTCCCATATGCCGCTTCTTCCCGGAGACGAAACGGCTGAAACTGCAATCGCGCAGAGTACATCTTCATCCGAAGGACGCTGAGTTTCAGGCGCCGCATTTACATCTTGAAACAATGTTTCCTGGATCATGTTCGCACTCCTCTGTTAATGGCATCTTGTCGCAGGATGTAACGAACAGAAGGCACCTTCCATGAAAATTATTTCCGCTTCACGCGATTATTTCACCGCGCAATCAATGTGACATAATTATGTACAGTGTGTAATTTTTATCAATATTTATTTTTATTTCGGAGAAAAATATTCATAATAGGAATATGCCTTTCCCGGCTTTTAGGATTCGGATGATAATATGATCGGGACATCCTAAAAATCCCCGGGGGCAGAGCAAACCAAGCTCATCAGGCAATAGTGCAACAGGTCCCTGCAAACCAAGGCTGAGCGGCCGAGGACCCTTTTAGAATTCCAAGCTTAAACCTGTGCCGCAGGTCGCGAAGACTGTTTGCAGGGGCCCGGGCAATTACTTGCACCGATAGTTATCGGTACATCAAGGGGTCAGAGTAAAACAGACCTGTCGCCACTACATAAAAAAGCCGGCGTTTCCGCCGGCTTTTTGGATGTCCTTTTTCAGTGAATCTTACGACTCGAGCATGCCCGTAAAAGTCTCGTCGGAGGCCTTGACAACCGCGCCTTCGCCGAACAGAAGTGCTTCGATCCGGCCGAAGAATTTCGGGAATTCCGCTCCGAGATAGAACTGGGAGGAGACAACCTTCCCGCTGTAGAACGCGGCTTCCTTGTTGTCCTTCAGCAATGCTTCGCGGTCCGGACCCTTCTTGTCGCCGACAAGCTCCTTCATCTTCGGGATGGTCTTGGTCAGCATCCAGAGGTGCGCCCACGCGATGCAGAGCATGAACATCGCCTGCTGGAGCGGCGTCGCGTTCATGAAGAGGAGCAGGAACTGCCCTTTCTTCATCTGCTCTTTCATCATCTCGATGACCTCATCGAGCTTCTGCAGGCCGCGCTCAACCAGGTTGATGTACTTGTCGTCTACGATGCCCTTGGCTCCGGCGACGACTTCGTCAATCCTCTTCTTGAGGATTGAGTAGTTGTACTGATCCGGGTTCATCAATATCTTGCGGAAGGTCAGGTCCATGGACTGGATGCCGTTCGTTCCTTCGTAGATACAGGTGATCTTCGAATCCCGCATCATCTGCTCTATCGGGTATTCGCTGCAGAACCCGTAGCCGCCGTATACCTGCATCGCCTCAGAAGTAATCTCAACCGACTTATCAGTGTTGCCCGCCTTGCAGATCGGAATCATGATCTCGGCGATAGCCATGGCTTCTTTCTTCCGGTCGCCTTCGGCGAAGTGCTCGATATTAAGGCTGTGCGAGAGGTAATAGGTGATAAACCTCATGCCCTCGACATAGGACTTCATCCAGAGGAGCATGCGCTTGACGTCCGGGTGTTGGCTGATGGCAACCAGTTTTGCATCGGGGTTCAGCATCTGCGTGACATGAACGCCCTGGAACCTGTTCTTCGCATAGGTAGCCGCATGCATGTACGCGGCGCTGGAAAGGGCTTCAGCCTGGAGGGCAACGCCCAGACGCGCTTCGTTCATCATCTGGAACATGATCTTCATGCCCTGGCGCTCCTGACCGAGGAGCCAGCCCTTGCAGTTTCCATTGTCTCCGAAGCTCAGCGTACAGGTCGCGGATCCCTTGATCCCCATCTTGTGCTCGATACCCGCACAGGTAACGTCATTAAACTCACCCAGGGAGCCGTCCGCGTTCACCAGAAACTTGGGAACCAGGAAAATCGAAATACCCTTCGTTCCCGCCGGGTCGCCTTCGATCCGCGCAAGGACGGGGTGGACCATGTTCTTGTAGTAATCGTTTTCGCCGGAGGAGATGAATATCTTCTGGCCGGTGATTTTGTAGGTGCCGTCAGGTTGTTTGACGGCCTTTGATTTCAGGTTGCCGACGTCCGAACCCGCATCAGGCTCGGTCAGACACATGGTGCCGCCCCATTCGCCGGTCATCATCTTGGGGATATACATTTCTTTTTGTTCCTGTGTGCCGAATGTCTGAACGAGCTCCATCGCACCGTGGCTCAGGCCGGGGTACATGACCAGGTTGTAGTTGCCTGCCATGATGGTCTCGACCGCTGACATGTACATGATGGCGGGCATTCCCATGCCGCCCCACTCGGGATCGTCCATTGTGCCGTAAATGCCGGCTTCGTAATACGCATCAAGGACCGGCTTGTAGCATTCGGGGATCTTGACTCCTTTGGTCTTGGGATCAAACACGCATCCCACCTTGTCTCCCTCTTTATATGTGGGGAAGACTTTCTCGACAGCAAGTTTTTCTGCGAGATCGAGTGTGCTCTCGAAAGTCTCCCTGTCATAATCTGCATATGCAGGGAATTCTTTCGTGAATTTTTCGAGCTCAAGCATTTCAAAAAGGCAAAAACGAATGTCTCTTGAATCTATCAAAGGATTTAAAGCCATCAGGGACCTCCTCTAACTATTATGTTTTATATTATTTTACATCTTGAAGAGATATTAATAAATGGTGTGGACCGGCTTACCTCGGTCATCATGAACCGCTGTAAAAAGAACCGGTTGCAAACCTGATCTAAAAATCTCTCTGCCATGTTCCCGGTCAAGTCTTAATTTGTATAGAGAGCCAAATTTTATAAAAAACGCGGGCATCTCTTCCCGTGCCGTAATCATATTCGATAAAACAGACCGCACACGGGGATCAGAACAGGGCTGGAAATGTTCTCTCAACCATTATTGATTTGGTTCAAATCCCTTTCTTCTCAAATTCAGAATAAAATCCGGCCTTTATATGTCAACGTAAATACTTGGATTTAAGCCAAAAAAAAAGCTTAATTGCATGCGTGAATCGGCGCCTGTTAATTCTCCTTGTCTCACAACGCTCTATGCCGATCAAGCTTTTCATTGACTTTTTATTTGTTCTTCTGCTATTGTCATTCAACTCTCACTACGGGGGAACCGGCGCATTGTAGGCGCGCCATGACCACTCATGAACAGCACGAAATACTGGATTGCGCTCGAACAGTCGCACGGAATCGGTCCGGCCCACATGATCGAGATTCACAGCGCCCTGAAAAAATCGGGCCTTTCGCTGGCCGATCTGATCGGCCTGACCGCTGACGAGCTAAGGAAGGAATTCCAGTTCCACGAGAAAATATCCGAGGCCCTTGCCGGGCTGGAGTCCGTTCTTCCGAAGGTCGAGGACGATTACCTCAAGCTCCTGGAGTCCGGCATTGATGTTGTGCCGTTTTTTTCGGAGCTCTATCCATCGAGACTTGCGGATGTCCTGGGTAACGCCCTTCCGCCCCTTCTCTACGTCTGCGGAAACGCCAGCCTGCTCGGCCAGAAGGGCGTCGCAATCCTCGGTGACAGGGACGTCAGCGACCGTGGCGAAATGATTTCCTTCAACGCCGCCCGGGAGCTTTCCCGGCATGCAATGACGGTCATCAGCGGATTCGCGCAGGGGGCCGACCTGATCGCGCACCGGGCCGCCATCGTCAGCGGGGGAACCACGGTCGCTTTCGTTCCATATGGCATCTTCCATTTAAAGGTACCCGACATCCTCAAAGATGTGATTGATCTGGAACGCATGGCGATCATTTCTCCCTTTTACCCGAACCGCGAACCGAACAAGTACAACGCGTTCATCAGAAATAAGATCATCTGCGCCCTCGCATACGCGGTCTATATCGTGGAGGCTCCGGCAGAGGGAGGAATTTTCGAAGCGGCGAAATCAGCCCACAACTTGAAGGTCCCGCTCTTTACGACGCAATACACCGAATTCCCGAAAAACGCGTCAGGCAACAGCAAGATCATGGATGAACTGGGCGGTGTCCCCGTTCTCGGGAAGATGGAGAACGACATGCTGATGCCGAACATGGACAAAATAATCGGTACAGTAAAATTCGGTTAGTCAACAGGTGGAACCATGAAAAAATTATTTATTGCCGGGGCATTGTTGCTCCTCGGGATGACAGGCGTGCTTCTTTATTTGAACGCGCCGCCGCAGGGAATGCGCGCGACGAGCTTCACAATCGAATACGGAGAGACCGCCGGCACGGTCGCGCGCAACCTCAAAAAAAATGGCCTGGTCAGAAGCAGGGAATTCTTCCTATTAGCTTCCTACGCCGGCGGCCAGCACTCCCTCAGGACAGGCAGATACCGTATATTCCCGGGAACGACCACCCTCGAGATACTGAGAAAACTGACGAGGGGCGATGTGTTGACCCGAAAGATCACTATTCCCGAGGGATTCAACCTGTACCAGATCGCGGACCGGCTCGACGCCGCCGACGTATGCGATTCGGACGCGTTTCTCGTATCTGCGTCGGATACGGCGTTCCTGAAGACCCTGGGCATTACCCGGCAATCCGCCGAGGGCTATCTCTTTCCCGACACGTACCGCTTCCCTGAAGCGTCCGATCCCCGGGACGTCATCGGCGTTATGTACCGAAAGATGATGCGCGTACTCGGAAACAGGCCTGCATACGGGCCCGGCATGACCGCCCACGAGATCCTCACGCTGGCCTCGCTGGTTGAAAAAGAAGCGAAAGTATACAACGAGCGGGAGATTATATCGTCGGTGTTCCATAATCGCCTGCGGAGAGGGATGAAGCTCGACTGCGACCCGACCGTTCGCTACGCGGTGAAAAAGTTCATCGGTCCCATAACCGTGAGCGACCTTAAAAGCGATTCACCCTACAACACCTACCGCCGTGCCGGCCTTCCCCCAACGCCCATTTGCTCGCCTGGACGCGAATCGATACTCGCCGCCATGTATCCGAAGAAGACGAGCTTTCTCTATTTCGTGGCGAAAAACGACGGGTCGCACTATTTTTCAAAAACACTGAAGGAGCATAACGAGGCGGTTCAGCGCTACCAGAGAAGGAAATAAGCCTGTATCATATAAATGCGTGAAGATGTCCGGAATGTATAATTGTATACATAATCATAAAATCCTGATCAAGTTCCACCAGCGATAAAATGAGACAGGTATGTCGATGATGAAGCAGAGATAAAAAAAGCCCCGCCGGATTAAATATATCAGATGACATCAACGCCATTTCTTTATTGACTTTCTGACAACGCAATGATAGCATTAACCAGAAGATCATCAGATACGGCAGGCGAGGTTCAGCACAGGTCGATAATCAGCCGCTTTAGTCGGTCCCGGCGTATTCGCTTTGATTCATCGGACATTATGTTCAACCTGGTTTGAGAAAATCAATTCATTCGTGCTGATGGCACCCGTGCCGGCGTTATCGCCGGAAAATTATTGATAGTGGCATACTACTATGAAATTGCGCTTAAAATCGATCAGCGTCAAGATGACCCTTCTTTATCTTTTCCTTGCGATCGTGAACATGTCGATTTTCACCATCATGATCTATGAGAACCAGATCGACCTTATTACGGAAAACAGCAAGTACCACATCAAGGAACGGACAGAGGAATTCATCGCGTCGCTCCACAAGCTCTCCAGCGAGACCGGGGAAAAGAAGATATTCCGGCTCAACGACCGTAAGAAGGTGATTCGGGAGGTGGCCGACATTATCCACAACAAGCTGATCGGCAGGGACAGCCTCATCATCTTCACCGAAGGCGGCGACATTCTCCACAGGTCAAGGCCCGATCTCGAGCTCGGCGCGCAGGACATCAAAAACGGCATCACCGCAATAGCCAATCTCGATTATTCAGGACGGCGCATTTATTCGACGGTGGATGAAGAAAACTTCGTCATTTCGTTTTACATCCCCTACTCGCTTTACCTGGTCGGCGATACGATCATGCTCCTCAAGATTGAAATGCGCGATTTCAAGCGCCGCCTCTGGGAACTCTATCGCATGATTGGCGTTATCCTGGTATTCCTGGCCATATTCCACGTCGCGTTCGCCATAATATTCCAGCGGATGTTCATCCGCCCGATACAGGCGCTCCATGAGAAGAGCCTTGAGATCAGTAAGGGAAATCTCGACGCACGGGCCGATATAAAGAAGGACGACGAGATCGGCGAGCTGGGCATGGCCTTCAACAACATGGCCGATTCGATCCAGGACAAAATCATAACACTCCAGC
Organism: Spirochaetota bacterium; assembly: GCA_016928865.1. Lineage (GTDB taxonomy): Bacteria > Spirochaetota > UBA4802 > UBA4802 > UBA5550 > RBG-16-49-21. The sequence goes on along the minus strand of JAFGJX010000104.1, from coordinate 12,068 downwards.
GCCAGCGCGACCAGATGGAAGAAGAGATGGACGTCGCCAGCGGCGTCCAGCAGCTCATCTACCCGAAGATCAAGAGCGACAAACGCTTCAGCTACGCCATATTCCACAAATCGCTGGCCAAGGTAAGCGGCGATTACTACGACGTCATGAGGCTCGAAGGCTCGCGTACCGGCTACATCCTGGTGGACGTGTCCGGCCACGGAATGCCCGCGGCCCTGGTGACCATGGTGGTCAAGGAACTCTTCAATCAGGCCGCGCCGCTCTATGAAAAACCGGATGACCTGTTCCGCTACATGAACGGCGAGATCATCGACCTGCTCACCCGGGAAGGCATACACCTGGGAGTCTACTTCACCGCGATTTATATAATGATCGATGAAAAAAATGTGCTCTCTTACTGCAATGCCGGCCACGAGCAGGCCCTGATTGTCAAGACGGGTATCCAGAAGCTGGTGCCGCTGTCCGCGACCGGCGGCCCCCTCGGGATTGCCGCTGCCATGGACGGCCTCTACGCCACCAGCGCGCTCAGGCTGGAAAAAGGCGACAAGATCATTCTGTTCACAGACGGAATTACGGAGGCGCGGGACCCGCAGGGAAAGGAATTCGGCATGACGGGGCTGAAGGATTCCATCAGAAGGCACTTCAGGCTGGACTGCGAGAGGATGCTCGCGGGCATCACCGGCGACCTCAACACCTATGTCGGGGCGAGCGGCCTGAAAGACGATGCGACCCTGTTCTGTATCGAGGTGAAATAGGCCATGCACGCGCCGGCGCGATCATATAAGACCGAGATTATACTGCTGCTCGTAACCGTCGGCATCATTTCCCTCATGCTCCTCCTGAACGATATCAACCAGCATATCCGCATCAAGGAAGTCCGCCTCCATATGCAAAAAAGCAACCGCGAGGAGAACAACACGGATCACATGGGCCTGGTAATGCGATACCAGGTTCAGAAGCGGCTGTATGAAAGCCAGATCAGACAGGAAGACGCCGACCTCATAGAGATGAGGGCAAACTCGATCCTCGCGGAGAGCGCCGCGTCCAGAACCGTATCCATGGACCGCTACCGCTTTCTGGCAGCCCCCTCCGTGTTCATGATCAACCTGTTCAGATCGATCATCAGCAAGGGCCCCATCAGGTACCTCACTGAAGACCCGGTAAACGTCTACCTGGGGATCGCGTACTACTACGAACGCAACAACTCCTTTGACGGCGCCCTGCGCCTCTACGCCAGGGCGCTCGAGGAAGAGCGCTATAACATGCCCGCCATCGCGGGAATCATTCTCCACCAGGGATATTGCAACGCGATCACGGGTAATTTCCAGGTCGCCAGGAGAAAATACCTGAGCGTCATACGCGAATACGAGACAACGCCGGCCTCCTCCACCGCGGTCATCTTGCTCCGCTATCTCGAAGGATTCAGAACGGAGATTGAACGCGTCATAAAAAAGGACAGGGACTCGGTGGAAAAGGCAGAAAAGCTCCTGACCCTCCTCGCCTACCGTGAAGCGCTCGATGTGCTCAGTAACATAGAAAAAGGCGCCGCGCCGGCAGACCGTCCGCGGATCGATTATATCAAGGGGCGGAGCCTCGAGGGCCTTTCCGAAAAGGAAAAGGCGATTGACATCTTCCAGAATATTATCACCAACAACCCCGCATCTCCCTACGCGGTGCTCGCCAACAGAAGGATATACCTGTCAGGCGCGCTGGCGACCAATGGCGCCAGGGTCAAGGACCTCGCCGCGGTCAACAACCGCTCCCTCAGGGACCCGGTCTTCAACAAAATGACCGACCTTGAAAAAAAGCTGCACGCCGCGGAAACAGAGAATGAAAACGCGCTCTTCGCCCGTGAGCTTTCGATCGAGGAGACGAAAGATCCGGTCCTTGACCTGCACAAGGTGGAATCGCTGGCGCATCTCAAGCGCGCTATTGCCGCAAAGACGAAATCCGCCATTACCGGCTCGCAGACAGTAAAGAAAAAGGTCCCGCCCGTCATCTACCGGATAGAAACGAAAGAAGGAAACGTCTTCATCGGCTCCATACGAAGGGAGACCAAGGAGCTTGTTGTTCTGAATACCATGGTGGGAGACGCGACCATACCGAAAGAAAAGATCGTGAGCAGGAAAAAAATCAAATAGGCCTGACGCAGGAACTACTAAAATTTGACAAGAGACTGGTTTGTCCTCTGGTTTTCATACTCCAGCTTGACCCAGTCCGCAGAGCGGACCACGCTGGAGATTCTGATTTCGTCCATGGTTGCATCCAGATTGAGGTTAAAATCCCCTCCCGCGATCGTCTTGGCGCCTGTTGTGGCTGTTATGCTGCTCGGGCTTCCAACCTCATTCTTTGATATCGCCTCGCCGTTTCTGTACATCTCGCAGCTGTTGTTTGTGGTGTTGAAGGAAATGGTAATCTGCACCCATTCAGCAGGAAACAGCCAGTCGAGAGAAAGAAGCGTCGGTGTAATGACCCAGCCATTGTTGTTTCCGTCAACATAAAACTCGAGGGGAACCGCCCCGAGCCCGACGGCAAGCCCCGGAGAAAAATCGATATACCAGCCGTTGCCGGTCCTCGAAGACTTGGCGCAGATAAAATTCTGATACTGGAAGAAACCGAGCAGATCCGACGTCTTATCAACCCAGAAGCTCACGGTCAGGTTTGCCGGCTGCAGCAGACCGCTGGTGCCCAGGTTTATCTCGTCGCCTGATCCGTCAAAATCGAGGCTCTGGCCGATCTGCCCGGTGACCAGGTCGCTCGAATTCATGCCGGACGCGGTGCCGTGGAGCCCGTTTGAGGAACTGTCCATGATCGCGCCGGTGCCGCCCGCGGGATTATTATTCATGTGATATACCGCGGCAAAGCCATTCGCGGCGCTGAACACTGCTGCATGGTTCTGGCCATTCGCAACCGCACCGTCCACGGCATCATTATAATACATGGTGATATAGGTGTTGCTGTTCCCGGCCACTTCGGGTACGAGGACCCAGACTTCCGCCAGGTTGTTCGCCTGATCCCACCGCTCGACCTCGTAATCAAGCCAGGTTGATCCTCCGCTGACAGTGAAACGGATGTCGTCGACGTCAGGCCGCACCGCGTCGATGATGGCGGAATCGGTCAGGCGAATCAGGACAGGGAAGTTCGTTACCGTGCCGCTCACCCCGGCGCCTGACGATGTGGTGTCGAGCCTGATGCTCCTGGCGGAGATAAAATCAGCTGTCAGGACCGCCGCCCTGGTCGCGGTAATGGTATAGGTATTGATCGTTCCGTCAAATGAAGTGACCGTGATCGTTATGATGTTATTTCCGATGTTAATGGGTATGCTTGCAGAAGGCTGGCCTGAATTGACCGGTATGCCATTAACCTCCACAGATGAATACGACTCGGACAGGGTGGGCGTCACCGTGATTGAGGAGGTGCTCACGTTCGCGGTATAGGAGGTCGTGTTCTCGTTGAATACCGGAGACAGCGTTCCATTTGAAATGGAGAGATTTGAGAGGTTTGCGTTGTCCGGGTCAAACCGTGTCAGCGTCACGGTATAGGTCTGACTGTTTAGGCCGTTCGTCACCGTCACGGTTATGGTATTGACGCCGTGGTTCATGTTGATGAGATCTGAAGCCGATCCGGAAGAGACCACGGACCCGTTCACGGTGATCACGCCTGCCACTGCGCTGGGTGTCACCCTGACCGCGGTAACGGACGTATCAATATTGGCCGAGTATGCTGTCTGGCCCGGATCAAACGCGGGGTTATACACAACCGCGGAAGCTGCCTGATCCGTAACAACCAGGCCGGACAGAATGTAACTGAAAAAATCAAATCTGTTAATAACTATCGAGTATGTTTTAGAAACGCTGCCGTCCGCCGAGGTCACGACGGTATCGATTGAGGGATTAAATCCTGTAATGAGACCGATCAAACTGGAAGGCTGCCCTGAAAAGACAGACAGCCCCGCAACACTTATCCTGGCATAGGGATCCACCGCGGTCGGCGTAACTCTGAGAGAGCTTACCGTTTCATGGATGTTCGAAGTATAATTCAGCGTATTCGGGGAAAAAGACTCGTTAAAGGAACCGGTCGACATTGCCAGGTTGGAAAGATCGGCATTGGCTATGTCGCTCTGATATATAGTGACCGTATAGGTCCTGCCAACTGTGCCGTCATATGAAAGGACGGCTACATCAATAATGTTTTCTCCCGGACTGAGCGCTATCCCCGGGGACTGTTCTCCGGAAAGCACTACGGTCCCGTTGACCCTGATGGTCGAGTAGGGTTCCTCCGCGGTCGGCGTCACCGTTATTGACGGCACAGTGATATCCACATAGGCAATGTATGAATCCGTACCCGCCGCGAATTCAGGTTCCAGCGTCCCGGATGAAAGTTCCAGATTCGAGAGATACGCATTGTCAAGATTGCATCTAAGGACGGTGAGATAGTAGGTCCTCGTGAGCAGCCCGTCGTATGACGTTACATCCACCGTGATCTGGTTTTCCCCGTAGTTCATGACGATAGGCCCCGAAGCCTGTCCTGAAACGACCTGGACGCCGTTGACGAGTATTACAGCCTCTTCCTCAACAGAGGTAGGCGTGACTGTTATAGAGGGGACGGTATTATCAATATCAGAAGTGTAGGTAATCACTGCAGGCTGGAATTCCGGCGTCAGGTCGCCGGATGATAGCTCAAGATTCGAAAGGTCAGCCGAGCCAATATTGCCATGGGCAAACGCTATGAGACTCCTGTCAGGCTGCATGAGTACATCAATGCCGTCACTGCAGCGAACAAGAACGATCGACAGCAGGATAAAAAGACAATATACTATCCGCGATGATGTAATCTTGTAAATATACATTTTACATGTTTTGTTAAATTACAACTCATACAACATTCAGCGTCCATTATCAATAAGCTGTTTTAATGTATAATCAATATATATTCAATCTTAATTTTAATTCTAGCCATAATCAGATGCATCTGAAAATAACAAAATTATTGGGTTAAAAGCGACATAGTAAAGCTACTTGCTGATACCCAAAAAATAATGATTGTTATATTCTACCATAGCCTGAACGCACACCCCATGGAACACCCTATCCCGTTAAATTTTATATCTTTATCAAGGATGTATATATACCTGAAATGTACAAACAGGCTTATTATGTTTAAAGAATACTCATATCCGATCAAACCCGCACATGAGAAGTGAAAACCGTTACTCCTGGCAGAGGAATCTTCATTGACAATATGATAATATCCCGCGCCCGGAAGCGCCGCAAGCACGATACAGCCCCACCTGTTATCAAGGGACGGGAACGCCCACATCGGGCCCGCTAGCGCGAAATACCCGGAAAGCCTGCGCGATGACTTGAAGAAAAACTTTCTCTCAAAATCGATAACGCCGGCTTCTATCCGCAGCCCCGGCATGGCCATATGGTGCTTCCCGATCAGGCGGTCAAGGCCCTGATCATACGACAGGCTTGCGGCAAGGCCATGGGGTACCCTGTCATGCAGGCTCGGTGACGGAATGGTGCTGTAATATGCTGCCGCAAACCCCAATCGTCCGTAATACCAGTAACCGGGCGTCTCCCTCTTTTTCTGTTCTTCCCGCTTCTGCTTCTCTTTTTCCCGGGCCTCCTCAATCTTCTTTCGCCTGAGACCCTCCTCCACGTTCTTCTTAATGTTTTCCTCGTTTATAGGAATACCCATTTTTTTCTGGATGGAGATGTCCTCCTGATAGGAATCGGTGATATAGATTTTATCCACCGTCTCCTTTCGAACCGTAAAGACGCCGTAAGCATTTGCGACAATGTATGTCAGGGCCGTCTCCTTTATGACCTTGCAGATGAGTATCGTACCGTCATTCAAAAAAAACGTATCTGCGCGGGCGGTTACCGCGCATAACATCACGAACGCCCCGACGATGATGACGGTTGCAATTTTACGAAGCTTTGACAATATCAACACACAATCCTCTTAATCTGCATGCACACATTCCGGGACGAGAATCGTGGTGATCTTCCGGCCGGAAATCAAGACATGCGGCATTCCAGGCGGATGCGCCTGCAACGACATCGACCACCTATCAAAACCGGCAAGCCATCCCTATTATACTGGTCGCCGGGCGGTACGATGCCTGCGTACCTCATCAAAATGGCGGGTCAATTTTTTTATATATACTTACGACACCCGAGAATGCTCAATAAAAATGAGAAGTCAGTTTTATCTGAAAGAACGCGATATCAACAAGAATAATAGATACTGACTAAATTCACACGCTGATTTTACTGACAACATGAAATGACAAACGTAATAATACTAAACCCCGTGCAGGGTACGGTCAAAGTAATTATATACACACCTTAAATGTCAATTTCTTATATTATACAATATAAGAAAAATTCATATCCCCGGCAACCAAAAAAGCCCGCCCGGGCTTCATTAGATCATATTATGATATAAAAACGAAGCAATCGTTACACACGATATTGCTGAGTTCATCGAGGGTGCTATTTAGTTATTGAGCAGTCTGCAAGATTGGCATACATCAACGAACAGATGACGTCGCCCTGCCTTACACAGATGTCAGGGTCAACATGAAAGCGCCGGGATAAAGAGCGCAAGGGACACAGGCAGATGCCCGCGCGATCCAGAGAAGAAGAATTTCCGGCTAATATCTCAACGGATATTTCATGTCGCTCGTCTGTGTTAACCGCTTGTAGTGATACCCGGGATTAAAGTTCTGCTTAATAGTAATTGCGCCGTGCGGACAGGCAGCTCCGCAGTCATAGCACGCGATGCACATGGTGGCTCCCTTTCTGGTCTTTGCCACATGGGGGACGCCGTATTTTCCGCCCTTTGCCTTTCCGGAGATGATGTCCATTTTCGTCGTCGTCTCGGTAAGCAGACATCCCCCGGGGCATATCTGCACGCATATTCCGCACTGCCGGCATTTTTCCTGATCGAACAGCAGTTCGCCCGCCTGCATCTGTTTGGGCGAATCATAGTCCGGTATCCTGATCCTGTCAAAAAATGAAAATGATGTCCTCATGATTTAACTCCCTGTTTTGTGTATCGCGGCGCGTCATTAAGGCCCCGGTCGAACCATTCGATGACCTGGGCCTCGCGGGGCACGGCCCCGTCAGCCTTTGGCTTCTGCCAACCAAGCGCGATGCAGACCTCAAGCCTGTACGGCTTCCTGATCCCGAAGCGCTTCCTCCACCATGGCAGGTACATCAGCACTTTTATCAGGCCGATCCAGCAGGATCCTGCGCCAAGGCTGTGGGCCGAGAGCACGATATTTTCCCCGCAGATACCTATGTCCATCGGAGGGCATGATACTCCCCGGCTGTCCTCTACCATCAATATCAGGGTCGGCGCGTCATGAAAGACCTTCGTTTTCCCCAGCGCTATCTGGGACATCAGTTCGAAGGGAACAGGATGCAGTTCATTCCCCAGTATGCGGATGTAGAACTTGGCAAGAGGCTTCTTTATCAGCCGCAGTAAAAACCCGGTCCTGGTGTAATCCAGCAAGAACATAAAAAACTTAATAACCCTGACCGCGTCCTTTTCCATCGCGGCCAGGATCTCCGGACTCTTCACCACGATGAAGCGCCATGGCTGGGCGTTTCCCGCTGACGGCGCAAAACGTCCCGCTTCAAGTATGCGTTCGATCATTGTATCGGGAAGCGGCTCCTTCTTGAATCCGCGAATGCTGCGCCGCTCCATGATAACCTTCTCCACCGGGTTCCAGGGCATTCCTTCCTGGTACTCATACAGCGGAGACAGCTCTTCCAGCTTCATGTTCATTCTTCCCCTCCTGTAAAATTTAAAATGACATTTACAGCCCTATTCTTCATCCTACTATGCCAGCTCACCAGCGCCATGTTTGCGGCGCATGCCCGTGTATACAGTACTCTGGTATGGATTCGAAGCCATGCCCGGTCTGTCACGCCTCGAGTTCCTCCCTGGAGACTCCCAGATACGAGGTAAACAGGTTCCTGGTATATACAAACGCCATCACCTTGAAATACAGCTCCGGAAAGTGCCGTTTGCAAAACCAGATAAATTTCCCGTCGATCTGCTTTACATGGTACATCCGATTCTTCTTTATGCCTTTGATCATGTGTCGCGCGACCTTGTCCGCTGTTGTCAGCGAGTTCTCGAAAAATTTATTCGCCAGCATTTTCTGCCTCTCGTCCGAGGTATAGGCCCCATTCATGAGGTTTGTGGGAAAGAAGGTCGGGCACGCGACAGAAACCCCGATATTATGCGACGCGAGCTCTGAGCGCAGTGTCTCGGACACGGATATAACCGCCGCCTTGGTGACGTTATATCCCCCGAATTCCGGAAGCGAGGCGATACCCGCGGAGGACCCGATATTGAGTATATGACCGTTCCCCTGCTCCTTGAAGAGCGGTATAAAGGCGCGACACCCGTAGATAACGCCCTTCAGGTTGATATTGATGATCCAGTCCCATTTTTCCGGCGGTATCCTCTCAAACCATCCGGCTGACACCACGCCGGCATTGTTAACGAGAATATCAACGCCGCCCCATTTTTTTTCAAGCACTGACCGGGCCTTCTCGAGATCTTTCGGGCTTGACACGTCGCACTGTATTTCAAGCGGCTCGCCCCCCGCCCTGGCAACCAGGAGCGCCGTCTCATGCATCGATTTCTGATTGATCTCCGCGATCGCCACCTTCCATTTCATAGCCGCAAATTCAAGCGCGAGCGCGCGGCCGAGGCCGCTGCCCGCCCCCGTAATAATGATTCTCTTCCCGGGAAACCTTTTCTCAAGCTTCATACCGCAATCACCTCCTGGTACGGCCGTCGTGCATTATTCGCATTCTTCGATAATACGGGATATGTACTGTATCTTCCGCAGGGGCACCATGCCCAGCAGACTCTGCGCGTGGCGCGCGTCCCGCATCCGTTTTTCCTGGGGATAGTCCTTCATGTATCCGTTCCCGCCGAAGAGCTGGACGCCGTCCGTGCAGGAGCGCGTCGCCATCTCCCCGATATGGATCGCGGCTGCCTGCGCGGTCTTTTCCCAGCCGCACACACAGCAATCCATCTGCTGGCACGCCATGGCGACGCAGGACTCCGCGATCTTCATTTCAATGGCCATGTTCGCGAGCATCATCCTGACCTGTCCCCAGTCTATGATCTGACGCCCGCCCTGGTATCGGTCCGAGGTGTACTGCATGGCGTCCTGGAACGAGCCGCGCATGATTCCCAGCGACATTGCCGCGGCGCAGACGGCCATCCGGTCGCTCATCGCGCTGAAATATTTCTTTCCTTCGCCGCTTTTTCCAATCACCCGCGACGGGACCTTGTCAATGGTAATATCGACCATCGGGCACCCGTGCAGACCGAGGCTCACTATCGGCCTGGATATCGTCACGCCCTTGTCCTTCAGGTCGACAAGATAGTACGAATACGGCTGATTTTCTTTTCTCCTGATAGGAACAACGGCGTAATCCGCGATATTGCCGAGCGCGCAATTGCGTATTGTGGCGTAGAAAATCCGGCTCTCATCTTTACTGAGCATGGCCGGACTGATTTCATCAGGGCTGGCGTACATCGGAAAAGCGATCGGCGCCGTCCCCAGAGTTTTTATCTCTGAATAGATACCCGTGTCACCGGTGCTCGCCATCGCCGCATTGATGATCTCCAGCGCAGCGGCATTGGAGAAGATAACGCCCGCCAGGCTCGCGTCAACCTCGCTGATCTTCTCGAGGATAACAGACACCATCCCGGCATTCATGCCAACCCCGCCCTGTTCCTCGGGCAGATTGACCCCGTAAAATCCGACGATCCCCGCGTCCCTGATCGCGTCTTCGAAAATCGGACCGAAGGGGTATCTGTCATTCTCCTCGCGATGCTCCACGAGCTTTTTAAGGCTGATATCCCGCGCCAGATCTGCGAATGCCTGGCGCTCGGCCGCCATTGAATCAACATTAATTGCGTTCATGATAATCCCCCCTCCTGCTTATGTAAAGTATTCGACTTCGGGGTGCCTGTTCCCGACCATGCAGAAAAACGCGTTCATCTGGTTCACCTGGTTCGTGCTCTCGTATATCTGCTGGAGCTTTACGTCACGGAAGCACTTTTCCGCGCCCGCGTCATGCCGCAGACCGTCCGCGCCCATCAGGTCAAGCGCCATGTTCGCGTTCACCAGGCCGAAATCGCTGCAGGTGTACTTGGCGAAGGACGCCCATCCGGAAGTGATGTTCCGCTCCTCGTTCGTATACCAGTCGTAGTAGTATTTCCTGAAAATATACGTCACCAGCCGGGACTTCAGGAGCGGGAGGATGAGGGTGAAAAACCACTTCGGCATGAATTTCATGTAGTAATGGATCGGCTTCTTGTACAGCACCTTGAATACGCCGGCAAGCAGGTCCGCATACACGCTCTCCATGTAGACGTTCCGCGTCATGCAGACATTGCGGAACATATCGGTAAGGATAATCTGCGCCCACTGGTGGTTGACCAGGAGCTCGCCATCCACCCGCTTCCGGCGCGCGTAGTCCATGGCGATCTCATACGCGCCCCTGGCGATGCCGGTGCCGATGGCGCCGACGCCGGCCCGTGAGGCGGACACGACGAAGTCCATCACCGAGTGGACCGCCCACTTCGATCCTTTTTTCGAATTCTTGAAAAACGGATCCAGCGCCCGTAAGCTCACCCACCTGTCGGGGACGAACACGTCCTCGCATATGACCTCGTCGGCGGTGGAGCCCAGGGTGCCCATCTTCTTCTCGCAGGCGCCGAAGCTGAGTCCCTTTGTCCCGTTCGGGATGACGAACTGCGTCAGGGACGACGCACGGTCGTTTTTGTCCTCCCACGAATGTATGAGGTGCCAGTAGGACAGGCGGCTGTTGGAAATGAAGACCTTCCGGGAATTCAATATATAACCTCCCTTGACCTTCTCCATGGTGGAGGTCATACGCCCCCTGTTGATGAGGAGCGGCTCCTGGGCGTCGGAGCCGGCGTCCGGCTCGGTTATGGTCAGGTCGATGAGGTGTGGCTCGCCCCTCCTTTCGCTCCGGGCGACGTCGCGCATGATCGTCTGCAGCACGCGCATGTTCATCGTCGGGAACACGGTCGCTGCGCCGAGGTAATGGACGAATATCAGGTGCCCCAGTCCGGAGCAGACAGACGAGATCTCCTCGATGAAGGGGTACAGGGCCATGAAATGAAGGTTCTGCCCGCCGAAGAGCTTCGGGACGAAAAGCGTGAAAAAGCGCCATTCCCCCGCCTTCTTGATGATGTCCCGGGAAAGGAATTCATGGTCCTCCATGTGCTTCAGATCGCGCTCAAGATACATCGGCCGCAGGACCTCGTTGTTGAACTTCCGGGCGACCGCGATTGCCGTTTCCACGTCCCGGTGCACGCCCCGCGTGATCCGGTGGTGGATCTCGATGCTGTTATAAACCTCTTCCATGCGAGGGCCGTGAGACATGAGAGCGTCTTTCTCTGTCCTCTTCATCTTCCATGGCTTCATCACTACCCCCTTTATTCCTTCAAAAATTTACCGGATAGCCGGTCGGGAAAAAATTGATTATACGATGCCATTCCTATCATTGCGCGGATTGCTTCGTCGCCTGGCTCCTCGCAATGACTTTTTGCAGTACCACCGGAATCTTTACGACACCTTTGATTCGGAGATATAGTTCCCCTTCTGTGAATCATATGTTCCCGGCACCACGCCCAGCTTCTCGAGCTCCTTCTTTATGATGCGCTGCGTCTCGGTCTTCGGGAATTCCTTCACTATCTTGACAAACCGGGGGATCGCGAATTTCGGCAGGTCCTCTTTCAGGACCTCGATCAAATCACTCTCGTTCAACCTGTGCCCGTCGATGAGGAGCACGCTCGCCATGATCTCGTCTTCCGCCAGCTCCGACGGCACCGCGTAAACGGCGGCCTCGACGATCGAGGGGTGTTTCTGTATGGTATGCTCCACCTCGTAGGCTGACACGTTCTCGCCCTTGATGCGCATGAACTCGGCATTGCGTCCCACGAAGTAGAGATAGCCCTTTTTGTCCCGCCGGACCAGGTCGCCGGTATAG
>JAFGJX010000012.1 GCA_016928865.1 Spirochaetota bacterium | reverse complement strand
GTTCGGATCGGCGCCCGCCCTCACCAGCACCTGAACCTGGTCAAGGTGGCTGTTCATGATCGCGTAGTGGAGCGGCGTGGCGCCATCGGGGCAGCGCGTGTTCGGGTCCGCCCCGCGCCTGATGAGCGACCCAACGAGGTTATAGTTCTGATAATAGAGCGCGGTGACCAGCGCGGGCCTTCCCTCGCGGTCCTTTGAGTCGGGGCTCGCGCCTGCGGAGAGTAAATGCACTGCCATGCCGGGGTCCCGGTTCTCTATAGCAAGGATCAGGGGCGGCGGCGTTCCGCCGTTCGGGTCAGCGCCGTTTTTGAGCACGAGCGAGGCCATGTCTGCACGCCGGTATTCAAGCGCAATCACGAGCGGCGTCTTTCCCTCCCCGCTCCGGGCGTTCACGTCAGCGCCGGCATCGAGCAGAGCGGTCGCCATATCGTCATACCCGCCGGCGACGGCCCTCATGAGCGCGGTGCCGCCAGCGCTGTCGGCCTGCGTCACCTTCGCGCCGATTGCGACAAGGTAGCGCGCTGTCCCGGGCCTGTTGTAATCGAGTGCGATCATGAGCGCGGTCCTGCCGTCAGGGTCAGCCGCGTTGATGTCTGCTCCCTGCGCCGCCAGATATTCCAGCAGACCGTCATGTCCGCTCCGGGCGGCGTACATGCACGCGGTCCACCCGTACGAATCCTTCCCGTTCACCGAAGCAAATTTTTCCTCGACAGCGCGCATAACCGAGACAAGATCGCCGCGGTCGGCGGCTTCGTTCAGATACGCCTGCGGATCGCTGTAATTACGGGACAGGTCGGTATTGACCGTGCGGAGCTTCAGCGCCGAGCAGGAGAAGCCAAGCGCGAGTGTAATGAGAGAAATGCATGAAATCACTGCTTTCATATTCCCCCTGTCCCCCGTAGGGGGCAACTATAGCATATTGTGTCAGATCGAACCTCCCGTCATCAGGCCCCTTAAATCCCCCGGAGGGGGACTTGCAAACTACCGTTATTTATAACATCAACCGCATGGATAAAATTTATACTTAACAGGCATTTAATGATCCAAATTCCAAGCCCCCCTGCGGGGGACAGGGGGGACGGTACTACCTGCCGACCAGCATCTCTATGAATACTCCAACCGCCAGGAGCAGGTCAGTCCCCAGGACCGTTATCACGTTCATCCCCAGCGCGGGGGGAAGCTTCTCCATGTTGTCATAATATTTGAGCGTCGTCATCCCCGCCTTGACCGCGACCGGGAGCGTGAGAAAACCCAGGAGCAGCCACCAGGATGAATAGCCGAGCAGGGGCACAATCAGTATCGAGAGATACGTCGCGGCCAGGCCGGCGACGTAGAGATACGAGGCCTTTTTCCGGCCCAGCCAGATGACCAGGTGGAACCTGCCGCCGCCCGTGTCCGCCTCCACGTCCGGGAACTCGTTCAGGTACAGGAGCAGCGCTGTCAGGATGCCGGGCGGTATGGAAATGAGCACCACGTTCGCGGGAAAGAGGGAGCAGACCGCGTCGCCGGGCGCGGCCACCATGGCGATGTAGGTCCCGATCACCACCAGGGACCCCAGGCTCAGGCCGGCGAAGAATTCGCCCAGCAGGACCTTCGCGAAATGCGTGGTGTAGAAGACTATCGAAACGCCCCCGATCAGCATGATGACGCCGATCATCCAGTGGGACATGATGAAAAAATACAGGCCGATGATGAAGGCCAGGAAGATGGTCAGCCATGCGGCGGTGTTCACCGCGACCGGCGTGGTCGCCCCCGACTGTATCAGGCCGGTGCCGCCGCTGAAGGTCGTGCGCTTCGTATGGTCGTCGATCCCCGTGCGCGAATCAGAATACTCGTTGAAAAGGTTAACTGACGCATGGGCGATAACTATGCCCAGCATCACCAGTATGGCCCCGGGCACGCTGAAGGCCCGGGTCTTAAGGCCAAAAATCCAATCAATCGATTTACTGAAATGCAGGCCGGCAAGCGCCAGGCCCAGCAATACCAGGACCACTGCCAGCGCAAGGAAATTGCTCCGAACCTGGCCGGCCCACGCCTTGATAACGTCACGCTTTTGCATAGTGAACTCCAAACATTAAATATTCCCATAATACCATCAAAAGAAACCACCAGTGGCGCCATCAGCCCCACCTGCCAGATATCACCTCTCAGTATCAGGCCCCCTGAATCCCCCAGAGGGGGACTTTCTGACCAGCCCGGCCCCAAGCCCCCCTCCGGGGGGTTGGGGGGCCTACTATCATACGACACGGGGCCGAAGGCCGAAAAGGTCACCTGTCTCACTTATCCTTCAGATTCTTTTTCAGAAACACGTCAATCAAATCGATCGGTATCGGGAAGAGCGTCGTGGAATTTTTCTCCGCCGCTATCTCACGCAGGGTCTGCAGGTAGCGCAGCTGGAGCGATATCGGGTGCTGCTCCATGAGCGCCGCCGCGTCCACCATCTTCTGGGCGGCCTGGAATTCCCCCTCGGCGCCGATGACCTTGGCCCGCCGCTCGCGCTCCGCCTCCGCCTGCTTCGCGATGGCCCGCTGCATCTCCTGGGGAAGATCAACGTTCTTGACATCGACCGCCGAGACCTTGATGCCCCACGGGTTGGTATGCAGGTCGAGCACCTTCTGGAGCTCCATGTTTATCCGCTCGCGGTCCGAGAGCAGATCGTCCAACTCCACCATGCCGAGGATGCTCCGCAGGGTCGTCTGCGCGAGCTGCGAGGTCGCGTAAAAATAATCGTCCACATCGGTGATTGCCTTGTTGGGCTCCACCACGCGGAAGTAGACCACGGCGTTGACCTTCACCGACACGTTGTCCTTGGTGATGATGTCCTGGGGCGGCACGTCGAAGGCGACCAGCCTCAGGTTGACCCGCACCCACCGGTCGATCACGGGAATTATAATGATGAGACCGGGTCCCTTGGCGCTCTTGAGGAGCCTCCCCAGCCTGAACACGACCGCCCGTTCATATTCCTTCACGATCTTGATGGATGATATCAGGATGAACAGACCGAAAATAATGAGAATCATGATGAGATTGAGACCAAACAGCATGAGAGACCTCCTTTATAGTGTTGTATATATCTACGAACGCCCCGCCGGGGCATATCACGCACTCCTGTTAACCTTCAGGACCATCTTTTCCTGGTCCACACCGGCGACCACGATCTCGTCGCCCTTGGACAGCGGCTCGCCGCTCTCGGCGTCCCATATCTCGCCGTATACGCGGACCTTGCCCCTTCCCTGCGCGTCAAAATCGGTAAGCGCGGGACCGGTCATGCCGACAAGGCCCTCGCGGCCGGTGGTCACCTTGCCGCGATGGACGCGGAGCACGGCGCGCACCACGATAAAGAAGAAACCCAGGAGCACCAGCGCGGTTGCGATAATTGTTGACATGGGGATGGAACCTCCTGGCAGGGGGGAATCGAACAGAATCATGGACCCGAACACGAACGAGGCGATCCCGCCGATGGTGAGGAGCCCATAACTCGCTATTTTCAGCTCAAGGATAAAGAGGGCGATGGCCAGAATGATCAGGACGATCCCGGCGGCGTTGACCGGCAGGATGCGCACCGCTAGAAAAAAGAGGAAGAGCGCGACCGCTCCCAGAACGCCCGGCACGATGAGGCCCGGGCTCTTGAACTCGATGCCGATGCCGGCCACGGCCAGCACCAGGAGGATGAGCACCATCTGGGGATCGGCGAAGAAGTTGACGAGCCTCTGCTTCCAGTGCATGGGGTATTCCACCGCGGTCCAGGACGCGGTGCGGAGCGTCACCGCCTTCCCGTTCACGGCAACGCGCCTGCCATCGAGCTTCTTCATCAGGTCGTCCATGTCCTCGGCTATGAAATCGATCACGTTTTGCCGCGCCGCCTCCAGGTAGGTGCTCGACACCGCGTTCCGCACCGCCCGCTCGGCCCAGGCTGTGTTCCGGTTCCGCTTCTGAGCCAGGCTCTTGGCGTACGCCACCATGTCGTTCAGAACCTTTTTCGCCATGACGTCGGCCGGTCCGCCGTCCTTCTCGCGCGGGATGAAATCGAGCATGGGGCTCACCGGGTGCATTGCGCCGATCTCGGTGCCCGGGGCCATGGCCGCGACATGGGCGGAGAGCATGATGTACCCTCCCGCTGACGCCGCCTGCGCGCCCTTCGGGTAGGTGAAGGCCACGACCGGCGCCTCCGAGGACATGATCGCCTTGATAATCTCGCGCATGGAATCGACCAGCCCTCCGGGCGTGTCCACGAGCAGCACGATGCAGGCCGCTCCGTCACGGTTCGCCTTTTCGATCGAGTCAACGAGATACTCGGACATGATCGGGTTCACGCTCCCCTCGAGCTTCAGCAGGGCATAGCGCTCCTTCGCGAAAAGGGGCGCGGAGAAGAGAGCGAGTAATAGAGATAATAGCAATAATCGTTTCATGGGATTGTATCCTTTAATATTAATCATCCGCCCCCTCCCGTCCTCCCCCGTAAACGGGGGAGGTGGCCGCAGGCCGGAGGGGGCGGCCCCCCGCCAGCGAGTCCATTGTAACCCGTATCCTGTCATAAATGCCGTCGAACGCGCCGTTCGACATGATCACAATGACATTTTCCCGCTCCAGCGATATGGTGCGTCCGATGTAGTCCAGCATGCCGCCCGCGTCCGGAAAAAGGCGCGCCTCAGGAACGATCGCACTGATGTCGTGAACGAGCCTGACCGGGTCGAGCCTGCCGCTGTCGGGGATTGCCGACCCCTCGTACGGGGCCCTGATCAGGACCGCATCCGCGGCCGCGAACGAACCCGGCAGCACGTCCTGGAACACGTTCCGCCGCGACGTGGCTGAACGGGGCTCGTACAGGGCCCAGAGCCGTGCTCCCGGGAAGCGCTCCCGCATGGTCTCGAGTACGTACCGCACCGCGGTGGGATGATGGGCGAAATCCTCGTAGATCTTCACTCCGCCGGCGTCATAGATGCACTCCTGCCTCCGCTTCACGCCGAGAAAGGACGCGAGTCCCCTGGCGATCCCGTGCTCCGGCGCGCCCAGGAGCCGCGCCATAGCAGCGGCGGCAAGGACGTTCGCATAATTGAAATGGCCGAAGAGGCGGGTCTCGACCGGGAAGCTCCCTTCCGGCGTGGCAATGTCCAGGCGGGAAAAATCCCCATCATACCCGTGGAAGGCGCAGGTGAAATCCGCACCGCCGCTCCCGTACGAAAAGCGCCGCGACGGCGACCGGCCCGCGATCGCCCGGAGGTTGGCGTAATCCGCCGCGTACAGGAGCGTGCCCCCGGAGGGCAGCATGTTCACGAGCCTTCCGAACCAGAGCTCTATCTCGGCCAGGTCGCGATAGATGTCGGCGTGGTCGAACTCCAGGGAGGTGAGCAGCAGGTGCGCGGGCCGGTAAAAGACAAACTTCGGGACCTTTTCGAAAAAGGCGGAATCGTACTCGTCCGCCTCGATCACGAAATACCGCCCCGAACCGAGCCGGTGGTTCGCGTCGTAATTTCGGGTGACGCCCCCCACGAAAAACGAGGGGGACATGCCCGACTCCTCGAGCAGGTGCGCGAGCAGCGCGGTCGTGGTGGTCTTGCCGTGCGTGCCGGCGACCGCGACCACTTCCTTATCGCGCAGGAAAAACGCGTACAGGGCCTGCGCCATCGACAGGTAGGGAAGCCGCGCGTTCAGCACATACTCGACCTCCGGGTTGCCCCTGCTGATCGCGTTCCCGATGACAACAAGATCGGGGGAATCGATATTGTCAGCGCTGAATCCCTCGAAGAGCCGCACCCCGCTCCCGGCCAGAACATCGCTCATGGGCGGGTACATGTTTCGGTCCGATCCGGACACGGCATGGCCCCGCTCATTCAGCATCAGGGCGAGCGTGCCCATGGCCACGCCGCAGACCCCGATCATGTGGATCCTCTGCATCATCACTCGGCGCAGTAGCTCTCCCGGAGAATATCAAGCGAAACCAGCTCCCGCCTGCCGTCTTTCATAACATAGGCGGCCCTGACCTTCTGGCAGATCTCCACCGCGCCCCGGTTGGCATCCACGCCGCCGGACATGACTCTGGAGGCATCGGTCCAGTAGAGGACAATCTCTTTCGACTTTCTCTTTATTTCGATGTACGTATCGGATACGCTGATAACCAGACCGGTAAACGTGGAGGTTTCAGCCGGATACGCGCCGATGGTTCCCATCATGACAACAAGAAGCAACGCGCATGCCACCTTTTTCATTTCTTTACCCCCATGGATGGAGTTTCTCAGGAATCTAATAGAATAAAACAAAACTACTATACCCGGTAAAATATTTCAAATAAATTACTCGAAATACGCGATTTCCCGGCCATTCCCGATCACCCCATTGCCGGGAAACGATGGTTGACGTCCATGCTTAATTAATTGACAAAATATGCTTTATCGATTATATTTGACGTAATCAAAAATCGTCATGCAGAGTATGAAAAGAAATAGATCATTCCGTGCCGCCCCCGGCGCACTCGCCCTGATACTGACATGCACATCCCTTCTTGCCGCAGCGCCTGCATATGAATGGGGCACGCCTCTTGACAAGGTAAAGAGCACGCTCCCCTCCGACAGGGAGTCCACCCAGTTCACGCCACGGGAAAAGCCGAAATACAAGAACAAGCTCCTGAGCTATATTACCGCCATAGACGGAGAGCTAATTGATAAGATCATCATCGTTCGACTGAACGGCCGGCCTGTGACGGACTACCTCTTTGTGAATAACAAGCTCTATACCATCATGGAGAACTGGGGATCCATTGACGAAAAGACCGTCAAGGAGATCGAGACCGGCCTGAACGGCAGGTATGGCCAGCCCCTGGTGCAGCAGGACAAAAACTTTTTCATCTATTCATATAACAGCGACACGACCAAGGTGCTCTACTATATCATGAAGAACACGGACGGCACCGCCACCTGCAAGGTGTATTATTACACCAGGAAGCTCTTCAGGATGCTGATTTTGGAGTAGCTCCCCTTCGGGGGAAGATGGCCCGGTTGCGGGCCGTGTACAATTCCGAGGGTGAAGGCCTTCGCGGCCTCCCCCGTGCGGACAGGATGTCCGCCTGCCGTCACTCGACAGGAAGTCGAGAGAAAGACGGCCTCGCGTTCCCCATCACCCACGGTCGCTCAGCCGCCGCGACGGGCTATGGCCAATATCGGTTATTTATTTCGACTCTGTGTGCATTTCACAAATGGATGTCGTTTGAGAGCTTGCTAAGAGTTTCATAACAGACTGTCGGCTTTCGCTCCGGAAGCCGCATCCTGCGGCATCCTCGCACCGCCGGACATCCTGTCCGGCTGTGCGTACAAATTCACTGATTCGAGCCTGATTAGCTCTTTTTTTATGAAGCTTCATGAGCTTATTGGGAAAATTTCTAGCTATAACCAGAGTATTATTAATTCTGTAATATTCTTGACAGTTTCCCGGCACCGTTTCATATTTGCCATCCAATATATATTTTTTGTATATATTTAAAGAAACAGGCTCGCACGCCGGCGGACAACCCTCTCCGCCGGACTTGAAGACGCCGGAAATTAACTATTAAGAAGGACTTGAGCATTGGCAAACATACGGTCACAAATCAAGCGAAACAGGCAGAACGAAAAAAGAAGGGCGCGCAACGTCCAAGTGAAATCCTCCATCCGCACCGCTGCGAAAAAGGTCGAAAAAGCGGTAGCGGCGGCGGGCTCGGAGAATCCCGAGACCATGCAGAAGCTTTACGTCAAGTTTGTTAAGACCATCGACAAGGCGGCGGGCGCCGGCGTGGTGCACAAGAAGACCGCGGCCAGGAAGAAATCTCGGGTAGCGAAGCGGGTGAATGCGGCGTTGAAGCCCAAGGCATAAGAGCGCGGATCATGACAAAATCCGAAATAGTGGACCGCATCACTATGCAGAGCGGACTGCGGAAAAAAGAGGTCCTCTATATCGTTGATAACTTTATAGACAAGGTCAAGGAGAGCGCGCTCAGGGGCGACCGGGTCGAAATCCGCGGGTTCGGCACCTTTTACCGGGCCGAGAAAAAAGCGCGGACCGTTTTTTCGCCCATCGCGGGAAAGGACATCGACGTCCCTGCCAAGACCACGATCGCGTTCCGCGCGAGCAAGATCACCGAAAACACGAAATCATAACCGGGCGCTTAGCTCAGCTGGAAGAGCATCTGCCTTACAAGCAGAGGGTCACTGGTTCAAGTCCAGTAGCGCCCACATTCTTCAATATAATGTTGTGATGGCCGTTATGGAAATCGGTACCGCACAACTCCCCTTTTACAGCACAATCAGCAAAGAAAAATTTAATACTTTATTGCCTCTGCTTTAACATGTGCCAGGGGCTGTAAAACATCATACACCAGTGATGACGCAGAGGCCCGTTGTTGTTTCAATTGTAAAGCCAGCCTGGCGGCATTATCCTCGTACCGGGTTGTCGGTTCATACGTCCAGCCGCGGGCAAGCTTTTTGTGCTCTCTCTTCATGCACAGAAATGCGAACAGTCCCATAATCCTTGCCGCAATCACAGTCTTCCAGCCGAACTCGGCATACATTTCATTCAGGACATCTGATGCTTCCTTAAACATACGGGGATCATAACGATACCAGCGTTTTATCGCCCAGAGGGCGCCGGCATAGGAGGTTTTGAGCAGGAGGCATTCATGTCTCAGACGTTTTCTCACGTGCTTATCAGGATGATTTTTAAGATTTTTCCACCCTGAAAACATGGTGCGAATGAGGCGCAGCAAACTCGGTCCGTTTGTTTCAAAATCCCGGTTGAAGGCGGCAAGGAGAAGATCGGTTTCCTGTTGATTGCTGAAATTGGGATGCCGGAAATTAAACCGGAACTGCCCGTGGGCGTCGGCTGCCGGGCATTCGTCTTCGGATAACAGCGTCCCTTTTTTTCTATGCTCTTCATGGAGCGGCGTTCCCGCAACAGGCGTGTACAGCATGAATTGATGGAACACCGTGTTGTGGCTTATCGCCCAGTCTATGGCGGCAGGTATATTTTCAGGCGAATGCTCTTCGAGACCGATGATAGTCGAGCCCAGCACGCGTATCCCCAGCGATTGAAGATGACGCACCAGTGACCTGGTGTCAATGCCGTCGAGTTTTGAGTATCGGCTGTTTTCTCCTTCGAGCCCCATCCATACCCAGGAAATACCAAATCGCACCAGCTGTTCATCGGTGTATGAACCCATCACCCGCGCCGAACTGAAGATGCTGAAGGTCCAGATCTTGTTGTTCTGTACCATCAACTCAAGCAGCCGCAGGGCGCGTTTTTTATGCAGCATGAAATTTTCATCCATGACAAAAAAGGACCTGGCTTTCAGATTTTTTTCAAGATCGCACAGTATAGAGTAAAGCTCATCCCCTGTTTCAAAAAAGTTTACGGATTTACCCTTCCCCCCGAACATATGGGACGTCGCGCAGAAATTGCAGCCCATGGGACACCCCACAGAAGGTATCAGGATGGCCGCCACATCTCCGCGGCGGCCAGGCAATGGAATGCCCAGAATCCTGGCGCCGAAGGCGGACAGCGCCGCGGGGTGCCTGATGGGGGCGTCCTCATCTTCACCGAGAAACTTCCTGAACCAGCGCACGCCTTCGCCTTTTACAATATGATCGGCGTCTATCCGGTCACTGATGCCGGGCACGTTGGCGATATGCCCGCCCACGACTATTGCGGCATGGGGCTGATATTCTCGTATGAGGGCGCACATTTTTTCCACTTTACCGATGTTCGGATAAATCGAACTGATGCCGATTATATCATACGATCTGCTTTTCAATTCTTCAATAAAACGATCGAGATCGGGAAAATCCAGTATGGTGCAGGGAGAATTGATGTTTTCCATTATCAGCTTCAATCCCAGCGAGGGATGAAACATGCGCAGGGAAAAAGGGCCCTGCACGCGGGTTACCTGGTTGTGGAAAAGCTCCATGGGATTGATTTCCCTGCTTCCATATTCATCGTCCCGTGCATAGGGACCGAAAACGCTTGATAAAAGAATTTGCGGTTTTTTTTCAGGGGAATGGCGCGTGTCTGAGAGCATAGTATTTCCTTGATAATAATTTATTTTGCAACACAGCATACACATGACATAAGAGTTTTCTTATCTTGTAGCCCGATAATCACGATGACACTGGTAAATTACAGGGGAGTTTCTTATGGAGATATGGGCATGCAGCACTACTTATAGAGACAGAATATGCGCGATTAAGTTGCTTAAATATCCATTTTATTTATTTTTCTTTTAACGTCACTGTCTGACCAATCTTTTCTGCATAAATTTTCAAAAACGGATGAATGAACTGCTCATGGTCTGGCCTGTTTATGCCTCTGCGTTTCTTCTGCATGAAACAGTCCGCAATAATTCATAAATTTTACCGTGTTTCTTATATTTTAAAAATTCTATCGTATTGCCAGCACAGCATAATGATCCGCTGCGTGCATCACAACTACGCCTGCAGTATTTTCCGTTTGTCCTTATAACCAATGGCTTTCCGTACATTCATTAACCTCGTATTTTTCATTTTAAGCCAAATCCCTATAGTATGCCTATAAAGTCCAGTCTTTATTACGTTTTCTCATTAATACCAGCGCTTGCTCTAAACAGGAACAATTAATAAGCTAAATGAAATTGTTCAAGACGATAAGAATTGCGCAATGACCACGTCCGGTTCAGCTTTTCAAGTATAAGCGGATTATCGTAACTTCCCAAAAAATGACTTGCAACTGCCGCATGTCCCGAGTATTTGTATTATCACCGTAATATAATGGAAAAAGTGAAGTACAGTCGGTCTTGACTGTTCT
The DNA here is from genome assembly GCA_016928865.1 of Spirochaetota bacterium. Classification (GTDB taxonomy): domain Bacteria; phylum Spirochaetota; class UBA4802; order UBA4802; family UBA5550; genus RBG-16-49-21. Next base: position 23,491 of record JAFGJX010000012.1, on the reverse strand, counting down.
TTGCCCGTACCTATACCGATTCGGCTATACTACAACGGCTGAGGAAATTAAAAAGGGGTATATGAAAAATAAAGCGTCGAGTAAATTTGTTATAATCAACCAGACAGAAAGCGAATATACGATAACCTTTCGCGACCGGGTGCACTTCAAACAAGCCGTACAGGAACTTTCTGAAAAAAATTTTGACGTCTTTTCTCTTGACGACCGCGGGCGTGCCTGCCTTATCGAAAAATCGAATTTATTTGTTCAAACTCCCTAGGCAGAGGCATTCGACCGGATATCAGGAACGCTCCCATCCGTTGTGAAGCACGCTGTGTCACAATCGATCATTGAATAAATCCCGTATTTCCGACAGATACCCCCAGATGATCCTTGACTTTTTCCTCGTTAATATCGATAATCTTATCAGTCATATAAGTCCTCCTCTGAGAGTTAAATTTTGTGGTTATTATTTAAATCGTCAGATCGAGGACTTTTTTATTGTCTAAAAGCGCGAAAGATCTTTTACACTACCGTAAAGCCGGAATTGCCTAATTATTCCTTAAAAATCATCTCGATATTCGTCCCACATATTTTCGCAGAAAGAGGTTGACTCGGACGGCTCATCTCCCCACACATCCTGAATAAAGGACCCTGTAGTATACCTCCAGTCAGGAGTACTACTGCTTTCTGCTGTAACTGCCATATACCTGTCCTGATAATCAAAAAGGGCGTCGTGATTCCACAAGCCCTGAGCGCCCATAATCCGCGCAGCAAGGACAAATCCTGTATGACTGCTGGCTGTACAGCATTCCCTGTAATTTGTATACCAATGCTTATTGTCCCCATAGGGATAGGTCGAGTGATTTATCCCCCATTCCGCCATGCCTATATCCGACACCTGGTAGGTATCTATGTACCCGGCTGCAATAGCCCTCGAGTCGGGGTCCCAGGCAGAGCTATTTGTTCTGTTAACATCTTCCTGTGTAACATAAAAGGTCTGGCAGTCCTCCTGAAAATGGATGTAACCCGGAGGCGGATTCCCGGGCCCATAGGCAGGATAATTGTACGTATACAGATAGTCACCTGATCTCGCACCAATATTTCTCATATCAATATCATTGAGCATGAGCCCGGCAAAGAGAATCGGCCATTTCCTGCCCTGATCATGACCGCCGTCAGGGACCCAGGTTTTCAGTCCGCCGTCAGCAACAATGCCGTAATTATCAATGCCAAGCTGGACAAGACGGATCAAGAGGGTCTCCTTTCGCTCATTTGGAAAATTGAGATGGAGCATGAGTGAAGCAATGCCAACTTGAGTGGCGTATTCCCTTCCATAATTAGGCATATTGTTCGTCGGGGCGAACATCTCCGTTTCCCAACCGGCAATATAGTCAAACCAGACCCTTTCGAAATAGTCCGCCACGGTGGAAATATCAGGTGTCTCGGCCACCGGTTCCAAGTTCTGGAGAAGCGAATAGTTAAGATCGCTCTTATTGAACCTTATTGTTTTATCATCACCGCAGTAAGGCGGTCGGAAACTTCCTTCTGCCGGAGCGGAAGAAAGCACGGTTAACACCGCCATGTCGGTAAGATAGGTTATATGAGAACTCGTATCATATCCGGATAGCTGGCTTATCGAAGAGATCAGAGACGAACCGGGCTGAACCACAAGGGAGTTGCTTTCCGAAAGATCATTCCCGTTCGGTCTGGCTACATTATAAGCATCAATAATATTATAGCTGTCCCGGAATTCAGAATCAAAGCCCTGTCGCCACCCATCCGAGGCGTCAGGGTTGATCATTGACCCGTTCATAATTCTGCTCCCCGTATCAATGGAAGGCGGATCTATTCCAATAATGGTAACAGGTCCTACTACCCACCAATCGCGGTTTGCAAACTGTCCGCATGTATAACCTTTATCGAATGTCCAGGTAATACCATGCCTTGTTATGGAATCTAACGTCATGGGTATTATCATATCCGGGGTATCCGGGGTATCCGGGGTATCCGGGGTATCCGGCGTAATATCTGTTGTCGGACTACATGTTGGACAAGCTGTTGAATCGTTTTGTAATGCAGATACTATTAATAATTTTTTCGATATAACCTCTCTACCCTTCCCAATTATATCGACCATATCCATAGTGCATCCAGAGAACGACATTTGAAGAACAGCGGCCAGTGCAAAATACATTAATTTCCTCATATCCTTTTCCTCTTTCTTTTTTTATTCTCGAGGAAACCACACCTCACATAAGATGGGCACATAAACTCAAGTCGCGATTAATGGCGGATTCCGACCTGGGCTTTGCAAGGCGCAGAGTTCCCATCGCATGCATATTTTTCATTTGCATGTCATAATGTGGTGTAACAAGGGGGTATGAATTTAGAGTGGATTACGCGCGTTGAATACTAGCTCTAAAAAGATATGCTTTATGTTAAACCATTAACTTTACTCATAAAATTGGCGAGCGTCAACATAAAGTTTGATTTTTTTTATATTTTTATGCATCCGTAATTTTCAAATGCACGTGTCAATTTCAGCCCGCTTATGCGGGCTATTTTCTGAACGACGCACATGGGAGATTTTCACTTACTCGTTGTTAGGTTGTTTGATAAATGAATTTAAAATATTCTTTCACGAAAAACAGATATCCAGCCATCCCGGGTATACGAGTGCCATTTAAAAATACAATCAGAAAATTTCAGGCCATATGTGTTTATTGTGCGAAAAGCAGAGGTTCACTGGTTCAGGTCCATTAGCGCCCAAAGAAATAAGTCTTATAATACAGATTAGACTCATCCTGAAGCTGCCTGGCCCTGCCAGCCTTTGGCAGGCACCATTCAACTTCCCCTTTTCTTCAAAATCAGAGTATCCCCCTTTTTTCCCGCAGATGACAGAGGCGCTTGATTATTTCATTTATATTATTCAGGCTGGATGATTCAATGTATAAAAGATAGAAGTTCGCGATAGTCCGGTTCCCTTTTTTTATGGCATTCAGGAGGATGCACACGCCATAGCAGTAGTACTGCTGTTCAAGGCTAATGCGGATGTCAAATTCTTCCGCGGTATCCAGCATGATATCATCAATCAACTCGACCATGACATGCTTCGGGGATATGTCAACGATCCTGCCGACGAAATTCATGTTGTGCTTCGGGTCTTTCAGCAAAACTTCAGATTGAAGTCCCGCGGAATAATCGAATTCGTGGGCCCGTTCAATCTGCTTTTTAACTATTATCCCTTCGATAATGTCTTGCTTGATGGTCATGCCCTCGACATTGATTCTGGCCTTTTCCCTGAATTCCTGATAAAAGGCCACACTGCACGCGCACTTGTGCCAGTAATGCTCCCGGGTAAAGGTGGTGGTGGTCATGCGCAGTTCAACGCGTATGGGATAGCTCATCCACAGATATTCCGAGAAATTGACGTTCATGGCGTTCAGGGTGAAGAAGACGCCCTTGGTAGGAACGTTGCCGTAGAGGTGGGCGCAGGCGACAAACATCTGGCGCGCGGTTTCTATGGCCATCATGCCGGGGACATGGTCAAGCTTGTGCTCGAAGAAGTAATCATGCTCCGGATCGATGTGCATGTTGGCGATGAAGATGTCGCTCTTCTTGAATCCTTTTATGCGCTCAAAGATGTCGGATATCCTTTTCTTGTCCGCGTCGTTGACATACAGCCATCTGATCTTCATGAGGCTTGCTATGCGCAGCTCGTCGAGCTCGGTTATATCGCATGAAAGTATATAGTTGTTCTCATTGGCGCGTTTTTTATAGCATCCAAGGATGAGCTCCCGTTCCGGCCCGGTGAGGTGCGGGTCCTGAAGGACCCCCTCCATGGATTCATTGGAGATCGAGATGGGCAAAGAGCGGAGCACGTAGGCTTCGGCGTCCCCTCCCGAATCGTCATCACCAATGACGATCTTCCTTCTTACATAGTAGGAGAGGATGAACTCCTTTTCAGCGGGATTCAATGCCGGCAGGATATCCGTATCGAATATTTCAACGACGATCACCCTGGGAAGCGAGCGCCTCAGGTTGTATATATGGATATTTTCATTTTTCTCCTTGTGCAGATACTGCTTTTCAGGGAAGAATATGTCGCCAAAATTAATGGTATTGGGCATGGTGATATCCTGGAAAAAAAATATTTTTTAGTTTACATAGTTATCGTTATACCAGCACACTAATGCCGGGCCGTCATGAGAACGATCAATAAACGTAATTTCTATTTTTTCCAAAAAGACGGGGGATGCAGCTATATGAAAAAGGAGATAGCTGAGTATTTCCCCAAATACCTCCATGAAGAGATACCGTATGGAGATAAAAAAGTCAAGTTTTATTGTGTCCTGAAATGGGTGAAACGGGAAAACAAGGGCGCCAACATGGAGATGGTACTGGAAAGCGGCATCAACTACGTGTCAACAATTGATGAGCTGCCAGAAGGTGCCGGCGTTTATGTCACCGGATATGACATAGATTTGAACGATTACGAAGCCATCAAGCAGCGGAACATCCCCATAATTGAACGACCATGTCCCTGGATCAAGCAGCTGCGGGAGCAGCTGCTGCGCGTGAACCACGCGACGCACCAGGCCGTCCTCATGATTTACCGGGGTCATATGGTATATGATTGCTATAAATCAGCCTTTCCTGACGATATCATTATCATCCAGCCCGATACCTATAAAGAAGCAATGCAGAAACACCGGAACGGAAAGCCGGTCCATCTGCTGGTGTACGCTGCATTCAGAAAAAAAGACGCCATCGCGGTCATCGATTACATAAACCGGAACCATCCTCATCCCGACAACATTCTGGACGGCTATAAAAAGACCCTTTGCATATGGACCAGGCAGGGGCTTTTTGAGGAAATCGAACAGGCGATTCATGACAATTATTTGAATGAGATATGGATACTATGCAGCAGTGAAAAAGACACGTCCACGCAATCGATTATCCGGGAAGTTGTTGAGCATGGCGCCAGGCCGCGCATTATCACCAGAGAAATCGACATCCCGCCATCTATTCCCGAGAACGAAAACATCGGGGTTCTGTTTGCGGCAATTCCGCTATCATCAAAGCACAAAGAATATATCGATATTATAAAAAAAAGATTCTCAATAGATTACTAGGCGTGGAGCGGAAGCGCGTCTCGCGCTCTCCGGGATGCACCGGCGGGGCCTCGGGGGCTTCCGCCCTCGGAACTTTTTAAAATGTCAGCGTTTTCAGTGTGCGCCCCAAAACAAGGGATACGGGTTCCGGGACGCACACCGATCGAATTTCGGATGGTTGCCATGAAACTACTTGAAGGTAAAATTGTTCTCGTCACCGGCGGCGGTTCGGGCATTGGCAGGGCCTCAGCGGTGCTATTCGCACAGGAAGGCGCCACGGTAATCGTGGCCAATCGCAACGCCGAAAAGGGAGAAGAAGCGGTGAACACGATACGCGCGATGAACGGCGCCGCGTATTTTCATCAAACGGATGTTTCGAAAAAAGACGACATCGAGGCGTTGTTTAAATTTATCATCAAAAAATTCGGGAGACTCGACTGCGCCTTTAACAACGCGGGTATCGACGGGAAAAAGACGTCAATCATTGACCTGAAAGAGGAGGAATGGGATGAAATAATCGACACCAATCTCAAGGGCACGTTTCTTCTTATGAAATACGAGCTGACTGAAATGATAAAGCTGAAAAAAGGATCAATTGTGAACATGTCTTCGGTATGCGGCATTGTCGCCCGACCTGACAGATGCGCGTACAATGCCAGCCGTCATGGAGTAATCGGCCTCACGAAATCCGCTGCTCTTGAATATTCAAAACATGGCATCAGAATCAACGCTGTCGGCCCCGGTTCAATTGAGACCGACATCTTTTACAGAAGCACCGGGGGGGACCCCGATCGCATGAAATTATACCATCAGGCTCATCCGATCGGCAGAATCGGCCGGCCCGAAGAAGTAGCGCAGACCGTATTGTGGCTCATGTCTGAAGCGCCGCCGTTTATCAGCGGCCAGACAATCATGATCGACGGCGGCTTCACAATACAGTGAACAACAAAACATGCTAAATGGGGCGTTGCTCATGCTGACCAACTACAGTGTACACGAGACGATATTCGAGGATAACAGAATCAAAATCTCGAAAGGCAACGATGAGCGAAACGGACAGGCAGTACTTATTAAAACATTGACAAGCAGATACCCGACCCATGAAGATCTGGAAACCATACGGCACGAATTTATTATAAATGAAAGCATCAATGAATTACCGAGCATTATTAAAACGATCGAATTCGTGACGGTCGGCCACGATGCCGCCCTGATTCTGGAGGACAACGGGAGCCTGTTTCTATCAAAATATTTACTCGTGCATCTGCTTTCACTCGTGGAAAAAATCAACATAGCGATCGAACTGTCGAATATAATCAATGAGATCCATGGCAAGCAGATAATTCATAGAAATCTCAATCCCCATTCGATCTTTATCCACCCAAAGACAAAGAAGATACAGATATCAAATTTCGTGTATTCCACTGAAATCATTAAAGAAATACAGCCCGTCACGAGCCCGAGCAAGCTGCCGGGCGATCTGAATTATATTTCACCCGAACAGACCGGAAGGATGAACAGGGTCATAGACTATCGGACAGACTATTATTCGCTCGGTGTTATTTTATACGAACTGTTTACCGGGGTTCTGCCGTTCAAGGCAAAAGATTCATTGTCATTAATACACGCGCATATCGCCAGGCAGCCCCTCCCCCTGTCCAACGCCGCTCCTGGAATCCCCGGCGTCATTTCGAATATGGTCTTGAAGCTATTGAGCAAAGAACCCGAGCGTCGATATCAAAACCTCCAGGGTCTTATTTATGATTTGGCAACATGCAGGGATCAATTGCTCAATCAAAACGCAGTAGGATATTTTGAAATCGGCACATTTGACGTTCATGACTCATTTCAAATCCCCGAGAAATTGTACGCCAGGGAAAAAGAGCTCAACAGTATCGTCAATGAATTTGAAAAAGCATCAAACGGAGAAAAAAGGATCATATTTTTCAAAGGTCCTCCAGGCATCGGCAAGTCATGCCTGATGAACGAAGTACAGGTCTCCATTTCAAAGGGCAGGGGCATTTTCGGCTACAGTAAATTCGACCAATTCAACAGGATCAAACCGTACGTTTTTCTGATTAATGGATTTCAAACTCTGTTATCGCAGATACTTTCCGAAAGCGATGACAGGATACTCAGATGGAAAAATCAAATCTTAAGCGCCATAGGGGACAACGGGCAGTTGATCATCGATATTATTCCCGAGCTGGAATACATCATCGGGCCTCAAAAATCATTGCCCGATCTTTCCCCGGCCGAGACCGTGAACAGGTTCAAGAACATCTTTTCCCTCTTCATCAAGGCCTTTGCCGCGGCCGAACATCCTCTGGTACTGTTTATAGATGACATGCAATGGGCAGATAATGCAAGCCTGAACCTTATCAATCATTTTTATAAAGACACGCAGATAACCCACCTGCTGATTATCGGCGCATTTCGGGACAATGAAGTAAAAGCGGAACATCCCCTGAATATGTTTATCGAGGGCCTGAAGAAAGACGGAATCGATGCCGTCATAAACCCTGTCGAATCATTGGAAGTCGATGATATAAAAAAAATGATCAATGATACTCTTGCTATTGATGAAAATGAAAACGAGAGGCTCGCGAGGATTATTCATACCGTAACCGAAGGCAATCCTTTTTTCATAAAAGAACATTTATTGGACCTGTATAAAAATAATTATATCTCGTATCATAATAAGTGGCTCATTGATTTCAACACCATTGAGTCAGTACACATAACGGATAATATTGTTGATTTAATCATCAGGCGCGTCAAAAAGCTGCATGAAGACACAATGAAAACCCTCTTCATTGCATCATGCATCGGAATAAAATTCAGCATCCCCATCATATCCAAGATAGTATCCCGCCATCCTGACGAAGTTATTAACATGCTGAAGCCGGCAATCAATGAAAATATCATACTGAAAGCGGGTGATAAGCTGTTATTTTCCCACGACAAGATCCACGAGGCCATCTATTCATTAATTGGCCCTGAAGAAAAAATAATTTACCACAATTCCATCTGGCGTTCTCATTTTGCAGGCATCGACGATCGGGAAATTGATGACATTATTTACGAAATCGTCCATCACCTGAATATTTCCGCCCCCATATTAGATGAACCGGGGAAACAGCAATTAATTAAATATAACCTGCTGGCCGGAATCAAATCGAAAAAGTCAACCGCCTACGAATCCGCATACAACTACCTTCTGGAAGGAATAAAGCGTCTTGATGCCAACGCGTGGGCGGAAAACTATAACACCGCCCTGATGCTCTATACCGAATGCGGCGAAGTGGCATATATCCTGGGGCATAATGATCTGGCTGAAAACTATTTTATGCAAGTTCTCAATAACGCAAAGAATGTCCTGGATAAAGTGAGGGTTTACGAGGTAAAAATCGCCCACTATTCAGTGATGCAGCGATTAATGGAGGCCTTGCAACTGGGGATAGAGGCGCTGGGGATGCTGGGCGTCAAGATGCCAAAGAAGGCCAGCCCCATATCAATTTTGAAGGGCCTGGTGGAGGCCAAACTGCAGATAAAGAAAATATCCATAGAGAAAATCATAGATCTGCCCGAACTGACGGATCCCGCAACTATCGCGATCGTTCGCATGCTGATGGCCTCGTCCGTTCCCTGTTACATGAGATTCCCGGACTATCTGCCCATTATCATACTCAAGCTGCTGAATATCTCACTGAAACATGGAAATTCCGGATACGCCGCATATGCATATGCCACCTACGGGCTTATTCTCTGCGGCGTTATGGGCGACAGCAGGAACGGCTTCCGGTTCGGACTGCTCGCCATGGACGTGCTTGATAAATATTCCGCACGGGAATTAGAATGCAAAGTAAATTTCCTTTTTGGCAACATGATCAATCACTGGAGCGACAGTCTGCAGAATGATATTCCGTTTCTAATCAAAGCGTATCAGTGCGGAGTTAAAAACGGCGACATGCTCTGGGCCTCTTATTCCGTCAATTATCTAACTCTCCACTATTTTTTCAGCGGCGCTCCCCTGAAAGACGTTATCGCGAAATACGGCAAGTATTATGAATTCATGAAAAAATCGCAAAACAATATCGCCACCCAGGCATATGAATTGTGGTACCAGTTCGTCGAAAACCTGCACGGCTCCGATTACATGAGCACAATATCAGGCAGCATAGCGAACGAAGATATTTTCCTTCCCCAGTGGCGCGCCAATAACAACCTCAACAGCCAGGGATTCTATACCGTGGGCAAACAGATACTCTATTATCTGTACGGCGATTATGCCGACTCGGTAGATATAGCCAGGAAAGGCCACAAATATATTCAAAGCATGACCGCCATGATTTTCGTTCCTGAATATTATTATTTTTATTCTCTTGCGATCCTGGCACATTATCGGTCGGGAACAGGCGCCGTGCAAAAAAAATATCGGGCTCTGGTCCGCAACAATCAGAAAAAGCTGGAGAAATGGGCGGACGGAGCCCCGATGAATTACCGCCACAAATTTATGCTTGTCGAAGCCGAGCGCCTGGGCCTGACCGAACACGTGGACGCCGTCATGCAATCCTATGACGCTGCGATCGCGGGCGCGAAAGACAGCGGTTTCATATATGACGAGGCGATCGGGAATGAGCGCGCGGCCCGGTTCCTTATCGGAAAGGACATGCAAAAAGCTGCCCTTCCGTATATTAAAGAAGCGCGCTATCTCTATAAGTTCTGGGGCGCGAATCATAAAGTAAAACAACTGGATGAAAGTTATTCATCCCTCTTGTCGGAAGTATCCCGGGAATCTATTTTCATTTCTTATGAGCAGAATAATGAAACATCCCTGGATATCAACACGGTGATGAAAGCCTCGCATGCCATATCCGGAGAGATCAATCTTGACAGGCTGAATGAAACTCTATTATCAATAATTCTTGAAAATGCCGGGGCCGAGCGGGGCCTCCTCATGCTTGTTCAGGACGATGAGCTGTTCCTGAGGGTCGAATATGGATCAGAGAAAAGGAGCGTATCCCTGTTCCAGTCACAGCCGCTGGCCTCATTTACGAAATTGCCCCACTCCGTCATCAACTATGTAAAAAGAACAAAGGAAGCGGTGGTCCTCGACGACGCCTCAAAAGAGGGCATCTTCAAGGACGACCCGTATATACAGGACAACCAGGCCCATTCAATTCTCTGCATGCCGCTGGTGAAACAACAGGAACTCACCGGGGTGATTTACCTCGAGAACAATCTGGTGATCGGCGCGTTCCCCCGGGAGCGGCAGGAAATTGTCAGGTTGCTTTCCACCCAGGCGGCAATTTCAATTGAAAACGCCCTGCTCTTCGAGAGGACCATGCAGAACGAGCTGAAACTGGAACAGAACTATGAATATATCCAGGCCCAGTATGAAAAGATTGAGAGAATGAACGAGGAAATTATACAGACGTACGGCGAACTGGAGACGGTCAACAGAAACCTGGCGCAAGAGAGCGAGCTCCTTGAAATTTTCAAGCAATTTGCCGAAACATCCAGCCAGGGGTTCGGCATGTGCGACCTTGACGGCCGGCTGACCTATGCCAATGTCGCGCTGTGCCGGATGCTGGGTGTAAAATCCCTGAATGAGATCAGTGGGCGGACGGTCTGGGAATTTTATCCACGAGAAATCTTAAAGAAAAAGAAGGAGGCCATGCTGAAGAGCCTGCGGACCCGCGGCGAGTGGACCGATGAGATACTGATCCTGAATCCCGTCACAGATACCGTTGTGCCGTTAATTCAGAACGTATTCACCCTGCGCGATAATAACAGCAGACCCGTATGCTATGGCACTATCGTTACCGACCTCACTGACATTAAAAACGCCGAAAATACATTGAGGGAAAGTGAAGAGCGATACCGTCTCCTTGTCGAGACCATGAAGGAAGGTCTCTGCATGCTCGATGTCGCGAGCCATGTTACATACATCAATACCTCCCTTGCCTCGCTCCTGGGATACGACCATCATGAAATTATCGGCCGGCCCGTGTTCGAATTCCTGGACCAGCAGAATGCGCCGATAATGATTGACCGGCTTGCATTGATGCGGCAGGGCGTCAATAATCCCTATGAGCTTGACTGGGTCAAAAAAGACGGGAACAGCATATCAACAATTGTTTCGCCGCAGGCGATCTATAATGCCGATGGCGCGTATATCGCCAGCTTTGGCGTTATAACGGACATTACTGAAAAGAAGAAAGCAATAGAGGAACACGAGGTAATGCAGCGCCAGCTGCTGCAATCCCAAAAAATGGAGGCGATCGGCAATCTCGCAGGAGGAGTGGCCCATGACTTCAACAATCTACTGACCGCCATAATCGGCTACGGAAACCTGCTTATGAACCAGATCGACTCGCGTGATGAAAGGCACGACCTGGTCAGGGAGATAATTAAGGCTGCGGAACGCTCGGCGGTGCTGACCAGGCAGCTGCTGACGTTCAGCAGGAAGCAGATTATCGAGGCGACCGTCTTTGATCTGAACAAGGTCGTGACCGATATGGAGAAGATGCTCAGACGGCTTATCGGCGAGGACATACAGTTCGAGATTGAGCTCGATCATTCAATTCACAATATCTGCGCGGACAGACATCATATCGAGCAGGTCCTGATGAACCTGGTGGTCAATGCCCGTGACGCCATGCCATCCGGGGGTAAACTCGTCATTAAGACCGGAAGCATTATGATTACGGACGACAAAATAATGTCTGAAAAGTACCTGTCCAAAGGAAGATACGTCTCTCTCATCGTCGAGGATAACGGCATCGGCATGGATGAAGAGCTGATGCAGAATATTTTCGAGCCATTTTTTACAACAAAAGACATCACCAGGGGCACCGGACTCGGGTTGTCGGTCGTGTATGGCATCGTCAAGCAGCATGGAGGATATATCAACGTGTCGAGCAAGCCGAACGAGGGCGCATCGTTTCAGATATATCTGCCGGCAATCGAATCCAACCAGGAAACAAACGACGACGACGAAATTCAGAAAGAATATAACCACGGCAAGGGCGTAAGAGTTCTCCTGGTTGAGGACCAGCTGGAGGTTTTAAAGTTTACGTCAATAGCGCTTCAGCAGTACGGGTATACCGTATTCCAGGCGAAATCCGTACAGGAGGCTTTTGACCTTTTCCGCGATGAAAAAGGCAGGTTCGATATCCTGTTCTGCGATGTGGTGCTCCCCGACGGAAATGGGCTGGATGTGGCAAATAAAATATTGAAACAAAAAAAGGAATTAAAGATTATCATGACCAGCGGGTACATGGAGCAGCGTTCTCAGTTCAGCGAGATCAAAGAGAAAGGGTATACGTTTATTCAAAAGCCTTACTCCCTCGATACACTGCTCCACGTGACAGGAGATGTTTCGTCGCACAAAAAACATCCCTGATGCACGCGGGACCTTCATCAATCCGTCATTCAGGTCTCCATCAGTAGAGATTATCACCTGCATTAATTGCTTGCATGTGCCGGAGAATTTCCGGAATAATGACTCGAATTTCTGTTTAAAACGGGCGGCGTCAATGAAAGACAAGTTCAAAGAGCTGGGCGAACTGCTCAGACGCAAAGACTGGGATGGGGTCTTCAGGCGCCCGACGGAAAATATCGTCATCCAGTTTGTCCGCAACCCCCTTGCGGGAATCGCGGCATTCGCCGTTGACTATCTTTTATTATATACACTGACCGAAATCGGGCTGCACTATCTCATTGCGGCCGCTATTGCCTTCATCACCGGCACCACCGTAAATTATTACCTGTGCAGGACGCTCGTGTTCAACGCCTATATACCGCGATTCAAGAACATGCCGGAGTATCTTTTTTTCATCATAATCGGCGTCATAGGGCTCGGGCTTACCGAGCTGTTCATGTATCTCTTCACTGATGCTATCGGGCTACATTACCTGGTATCAAAGATCATCTCCGGCACCCTCGTTTCACTCTGGAATTTCTTCGCCCGGCGCCTGTTCATATTCAATCAATACGGGGAATAGCCGCCCGCGAAGCGACAGCAGCAGCACGCGGGTTCTTCACGCGACGCGAAGCGAAACGCCGGGACTTACCCCGGCACGAAAAGGGCGTGGAGGATGACCCCGGCAGCCACGGCCACGTTCAGGGAATCAGTATTGTTATGCATGGGGATATGGATGATCTGGTCGCAGCGCGCCGCGATGTCGTCCGGGAGCCCCCCGGCTTCGTTGCCGAACACCACAGCCCGTCTCACGGAAGGACACGCCGCGTGGAGGGGTATCGAGGTCCCGCCAGTAGACGCGCCGTACACGGTAAAACCGTGCCGCTTCAGGAGCGCGAAGGCCCCCTCCCCTTCTTCCATCGCAAGGATCGGGATGGTAAACGCGGCGCCCATGGATGCCTTGAGCGCCCTGCGGCTGAAAGGGTCGCAGCTCTGCGGACCATTGACTGCGGCGTCGACGCCAAGGGCCGCGGAGGTGCGGATGATGCTCCCCAGGTTTTCATCGCCCGACAGGCGCGGACAGATCACGAGGTTCCGGCACGCGGGGTTTTGCGAAAGGTGCCGTTCGAGTGAAATCATGACGGGCCGTGCCGCAGCGGCCATAACGCCGCGATGAAAGGGGAACCCCGCCAGGGCCTCCATCTTATCATTATCCAGCACATGGAGAGGGCACCGTCCCCGGGCGCGTTCCCGGAACTCATCCGCCATCCTTTCGCCGCAGATGACCGAGAGGAGATCGAGGCCCGAGTCCATCAGACGGCACACCAAGTGCCTCCCCTCGGCGACAAGTATCCCCTCGCGCTTCAGGTCCCTGTCGCGGATATTCGAATAGAGTGTGATGTCGTGAATGCGGCCCATATCGGCATGTGTACACTGTCGCACGCGTCCAGATTCGGCGTGCGTAAATTATACGAGGGATCATCTCAATACATTTTATAGTGTCCAGCATTTTTACGCTCGCTCGAAGCATTATATGTGCGCAGACGTTTCAACAGCAGGGCGCATGATATATAAGAAGGAGCCGGCATGAAAGCAGGCTCTCCATTCTGGTCTGGATAATAACGGTGCAATACTAGTGAACATAATTATATAATTGTTGACATTTTAATTCAAAGATTTCGTAATACGGGGGTCAGAGTAACCTGAAAGCATTATCGGAGGACCTCCATGACCTGTTTCCGCACCTTCACACCCCCGCTCTGGGAGATATTCTCCGGCAATCTGCTGCTTCTGATCTGTACTCTGTTCTACCTTGCCTGGTGGGCCGTCTCTTTCCGGCCGAATTCATCAGGCAGTTCTGCGGGCGTGTTTTACATCGCGATCGCTTTCGCCACAGGCCTGGCCGGGATTGCGCTGATGTCCGGCGGCATCAACACGCTTTCCCCCGAATCGAAGTGCCTGCAGGTGAAATTCATCCTGATGGGCTGTACCGGCCTGCTTATCGTACTGCTCATGGTCACCTCGATCATCTTCCGCCGCTCGGTAACGTCCGAGCTGCTGATAATCCATATCTGGATGGCGCTGGAGCTGTCCGCAATCGCCGTGCTGTACGGCACCGGACGTTTCGGCGCCGGACAGGCGACTGCGCTTGCGACCCTGGTGGCAATTACCACCGTCATCGGCCTGATCTGCTATGTGATGTATTACCGGCTGGACGAGGCGGCAGGGTACCGGATCGGCATGGTGCCGCTGGCAGCGGACGCGCTGGTGATGACGGTTTTCCTGGGGGTGATGGCGTTCTTGTAAACACGCCCGTCAATACAAAATCTTAACGAGCAATGCTTATTTAACCTGATCGGGATTCCGCCGGAAGGCATCATGCCCTTCTCAGGACAGATGCCGCACCCGTTTTACAGTAATCCCTGGCGATCTGCGGCCACGCGCCAGGCGCCCGCGTTACAGACCGCGTCCCAGAGCGAATCCCGACCTGACCGCCTCGAATATCCTGCCAGGCTGGAACGAATCGCCGATGTTATGGATTTCTTCGGCAGCGCGCACGCGCACGCACTCCTCGTACAGCGCATCGTCCGGCGCGGAGCCGATCGCGACGACGACCAGGTCGGCGCGGAGGGCCGTCTCGCGCTCGTCGATTTTGATCTTTTTCTTCAGAGGGTTACGTACGTTGTCAGGGAGCACCGGCGCCCAGGTGACGTACGGATCGGGGACCGTCAGCGACATGTTGCGCGCGATAATAACCGAGTCCCCGGTGATGCGCACGGCCCGCGCGCAGTTCAGCAGGGCAACACCTTTTTTGCCGAGGGCGTGTATAAGCTGACTCCGGTTTGCCGTGACGGTGTTTTTCATGAAGTGGGGAAGCGCCTCCACAACCGTCACGTTTTTTTCATGCTCGTATGCGCAGAAGTGAGCGGCTTCGCACCCGACGTCCCCGCCGCCGATTATCACGATGTCGCGCGCGTCCTTCATGAGGGAAGGCCCGAGGAACAGGTCGATCACCTGTACGACGCGGGGGGAATCAATGCCCTCGATACCGGGCATCAGGCAGCGCGCGCCCGGGCAGGTCACGATTGCGTCGAATTTCCCCTTTTTCAGCATACCGGCGGTTGCATTCGTCCTGAATTTAACTTTTAGACGGTGGTGCCTGGCCATCCGTGTAAGCTCGCCCTCGAGATAGTCCAGGTAGTTTTTCACGTCAAACTTGATGCGCGGGACGGAGCCGGGGACGAGCGCGCCTCCCGCCCGGGGGGCAGACTCGAAAAGTACCACGTCATGGCCGCGGCGCGCGGCTTCGCAGGCGCAGGTGATGCCTGCCGGGCCGGCCCCCACGACCGCGATTTTTTTGCGCCTGCCTTCGGCGGGGAGCGGCCCCTCCCCGCAACGGTGCTCGTTGCCGGTACGGGGATTGACCGCGCACTGGATATGGCCGCCATGAAATATCTCACCGATGCACCCTTCCTGGTCGCCGATGCAGGGGATTATCTCGGCCACCCTCCCCGCATAGGCCTTGTTCGGCCAATCGGGGTCGGCGAGCAGGGGGCGGGCAAGCATGACCATGTCGCACATCCCGTCGCGCAGGGCCCGTTCCGCGGTGTCGGGATATCCGAGCTTGCCCACGGCAACGACCGGCACCGGGAGTCCGGCGTTCGAGAGTATCCCGTTTTCCCGGAACCAGTCCTTCACGATCTTCGCCATGGAAAGGAAGCACGCGGGCGGCATCATCGAGGGCGGATGCGGGAGCCACCAGTTGTCATAGCAACCGAGGTCGACATCGAACATGTCAACGCCGGCCGCCACCAGATTTTTCATGTATTCCAGGGTCAGCACGACCGTCCGCTCGTTTGTGAACTTTTTCAGAGCGCGTATCTTCTTCATTGAGTCGCCGTAGGTTTCGTTAAGGGCCAGGGAAAGGTCGATGCGGAACATAATCGGGAAGTCGTCGCCGCAGCGCCGGCGGATCTCCCTGACCATGTCGATCCCGAAGGCCTGCCAGTCAGAGAACCTGCCGAATTTTCTCCGGTTAAACGCGGTGTTCGCGAACTGTTCCATCAGGTAGCCCTCGTGGCCGTGGAGATACACGCCGTCGAAAAGGACCTCACGGGCGTCCGCGGACGCCTGGCCGGCGCGCCTGATGATCTTACGGCACTTCCGATCGCTCAGCCTCACGCTGGGAATTTCGGGCAGATAGAAGTTCGGATTCAGAGACGCTGATACGGGAAGCCGGAATTTTTGCATGACGCACTCGGGCGGTCCCACCCGGCCCGCGCCCGGCGTGAGCTGGATAAAAATCTTTGCTCCCCAGGCGTGGACCCGCTCGCACAGGACCCTCCAGCCGGGAAACGAGGTCCGGTGTTCGTGGATGTGCGGCAGTATACTCAGCCCGTTCTTCTCGTCCAGGGTCGGGTCTATGCCAAAGCCGATCGGGACCGCACCCGTGGTGATGAGGCCAACACCGCCGCGGGCTCGCGCGGCGAAATATTCGATCATCTGGTCGTTCGGCCTGCCTGTCGCGTCGCACATGTTGGCGTTCACCATCGGTCCCATGACGAGACGGTTCCTGATCTTCAACCTGTTTACCGCGATCGGCAAAAAGAGCGCCTCGTACGGATACAGGGCTGCGGTCATCGCGCCGTCGGCGCGCCGGGCCGGCGATTCGAACCAGGTGTCAAGGTCCCGGACGAGATCGGAAAGCTGTTTTTGGAAATCATTTTTCATTACACATTAAGATAGGCATCCAGACCGCCGATTTCGTCAACCCATTTAACGAAATTGTCTATTCCTGTCTCGATATCAACCAGCGGCCTGTAATTCAGATCCTTTTTGGCCGCTGACAGATTATACGTCGTCGAGTTGGTCAGGACTCCGAGAGAGTAGCGGTTTATGGGGGGAGGATAGTTTTCCATGAGATACGGCACATTCCAGACCAGCTCAATTATCGCGATAATCGGCGTTAACAATCCGGGTGGCACCGATCTCTGAATTTTGTCCAGGCCGAGCCTCCCGGCGACCTGGTTGAAAAATTGCCACGCGTTGGTCGGAGCGTCGTCGGCTATGAAATATATCTTCCCACCGGCATTTTTCGATATGGCCGCGAGCACGCAGGCATGCGCCGCGTTAAGGACGTAGCACATATCGACCATTACTTCTTTCCCGCCCGAAAGATCGATCATCTTCCCCGCCCTGATCTTTGCCAGAATCCTGGCGAGAAACCCGGTTTTATCCCGCGGTCCCCAGATCGCGTGGGGACGTACGACAACAGTCTCAATGCGTCCCGGGTCGTGATTTCTTATAACGAACTGCTCCGCGAGTGCCTTTGATTCTGAATAATGGTTGGCGAATTTTTTCGGATAGGGCTGGTTCTCGTTTATATTCACTTCATCCTTATAATTGAACACAACACTCGGAGAGCTTACATACACAAGCCTTTTCACTCCATTCGCCCGGCAGGACTGAACGACATTGACCGTGCCTTTATAGTTTGTTTCCATGAACTGTCTTCGCGAGCCCCAGTCAGTCACACGCGCAGCCGAGTGGTACACCACATCGATGCCATCCGCCGCTTTCAGTATTGATATGGGGTCCTCAAGGCTTCCGTAACTATATTCGATATGCGGATACCTTTTCAGGTATTCACAATCGCTGCCCTTCCGCACCAGAACCCTCACGGCGTCTCTGTTTTGAACGCACAGATCCACTATATGGCTTCCCAGCAGGCCCGTGGCCCCCAGTACAAGAACATGCATACTCCGTCTCCATGCCTTAATAAATTCTTATTTCTCCGGTATCACCGTCAAGCTCCACCCGGTCATCATTATGTACTGATGCAAGCAGATCTTCACCGCCGTACTCAACGACAGGCATCAGTTTCCCGAACCAGATTTCCGCGAGCACCGGGCCGGCAACCATGAGGGTGTCCATACGCTCGACAATGATGCCGGCCGGACTCTGACCGCGGGTAATGAGCTCCAGAAGCACCATCCCCGTGCCGGTCGAACCGATGGTGGCCGGATAAATAAAAATCGAATCCTTAATCTTTTTCTTGTAAAGCTCATGGTGATGATCATTGATTGTTGACCAGAGCCATGGGAATAAAATGTTCTGCTTTTTTGAAAATGCCGCCGTAAAATTCATGGGCTCCCCTGTTACCAATGCCGGACCGGCGGCTTTGCCCCTGATAACGCTTCTGCCCTGCAAGACTTTCATCACATCACCCCGCATGCCGCACAGCAGTCATCGACCGTGCCATAGAGCGAACCGTCCAGGTAGTAATATGTTTTCCCGGATGCCGTCATAATTTTTTTCTTTTTATACATGCCCTGGTGCGAGGTCAGGGCCGACACGGGGCAGCATGTCTCCAGCCTGACCCCGGCCTGCATCACTTTCCTGCACAGGTCGGTTCCTCTGAAGCGGTTGTATGCGTCCGGGACCATAAAAAATATGGTCGGCTTCGTGACCGTGCGGCCGACAAACCTGGGAGCAAGCGCCATTATTTCATCAAATGTCATCTGGGGACAGCCGAAGATTACCATATCAACCGGACCCCGGTAACGAAATTCATCAATCATCTCCTGCGATATGGTGATTTCCTTTTCCGGTTTGCCGTCAAATACCGACGCACAGTCAGGGGCCTCCGGCGTAACGCCCTCTACATGGAAAAGAGCCACGGCCCCGGAAGCGGCCATCGCGCCCCCCATGTTTTTCAGCTCCACCCTGCTGAACGGATAGTGCTCCACTACCGGCACCCGATCCACGGCAAGCATGCCGAGAAGATATCCAAGGGCGCTCGCATCCATTTTCTTAATCTTCAGCCGTACGAGGAGGCGGCCGCGGCGGTTCTCATCCAGGAGATATCCGAACTCGGGCGTGTAGCCCGTAACCGCAGAACAGACGTCTATCAGAAGGGAATTACGGTTCGTCCTCGCTCCGAGAACGGAGTTGGCGTATTGAACGGCCGAAGACTCCGACCAGGCGACAATGTCCCCTCTGGCCGGCATGTTTCTTTCTTCATAACAGACGCATGAATAATTTTCAATAACGCCGAGTTGCTCCAGCATCCGCTCGAGCTTTCTCTGATGAAAAAATGCCACTCGGTTCTGAATGCTGAATTCGCGTCCCGGCCGAGGGTTCACGGTTGTCGGAACTCTGACTCTGAGACCTTCATCAAGCATCTGCCTCAAAATTGCATAGAAAGAATTAAAGCGTATGATCCCGAATGTTCCGGCAATATGGGCGCTTTTGATCGGGACAAGCCTCTTCGCGCCGAATACTTTTCCATACTCAACAAGCGTGCGCATGGCGCTACCGAGCACCGTCCCGTTATTTCCTGAAAGTACGAGTTCCTGATCTTTATCAAGCACCATCATACAACCCATTATTCATTTATACGATATAACGACAACAGGCCGATGACAGGCCCGCCCCGGCGGCGACAAAAAGAACCTCGTCTTGTTCTTTCAGTTTCTCATCCCGCACCGCATGAAAATAACCGAAGATCAATGCGGATGAATAGGTATCACCGTATTTTTTATATATATTTACCGATTTCGTATAATGATTCATGCCAAGGGACCGTGAGAGATCCTTTTCCCAGCTTTTCCCATGTGGCGTTGTTATCAGTAATTTCACGTTCCTGGGATTCACAGATTCACCCTGAACATATTTTTTTGCAGTCTTGCGTGCCAGATCGCCCGCTCGTAGAATATAATCTTTCTCCCGTTCGATCGTAATCGCCTTTCTCGCTTTTGTCCCCTCGTTCTCTCCGACATATACGATCTCTCCGGTGTAGGAATCGGTGGTGCTGTTGAAAATAATTTTCTGGAACCCCCGCCCGTTTTCCGTTCTCGACAACAGCGCCGCGGCCCCTGAATGAGTAATTGGAAATTCCGGATGATACTTGCACGATGGATGGACATCACTCGAAACGATCAGGGCATGGGCCGCCCTTCCGTTTTCGATCATGCCCTGAGCCACTTTGGCGGCATACAGAAATCCGCAGCGGCCCTTTATGAGGTCAAAGGAAAACGTCGTTCCGATTACATTACCGTCTGATACAGGGTCAGTATTCAAACCCATCCTCTTCTGCACCAGAGCCGCGATTGCCGGCTCTACAATATTATCGTCCCTGAAGACGCCGGTGAATATCAGGAGATCAACCTCCTCTCGCCGCAGGCCCGAATTCGCCATGCACTCCTCCCCGGCCCTGGCCGCGAGTTCGACCGCGCTGTTGCTTTCCGGATCGACGCATATCGCCGATGATTTGATCACGATGCCCATTCTGTTAACTCCAGTTCGTCATTCTCAAGCTCTTTTATCTTCAGCCCCCCGATCTTCGTTGACAGAAAACCAAACTGTATGCCGGAGGCGAAAACAAAAAATATTATTTTCGAACCATCGGGAATATTCTTCTCCTTCAGATGATCATAGAGCACCAGGAAATGGGACGTGGACGCGGTATTGCCGAAATCCTGTATTCGCGTGAGCGTCGCGACCCTGGTCGTTCTGAAATGCTGCGCAAGGATCTGGCGCCCCACCTCCATTATCTTCAATGCCGTCTGATGAGGGAGTACGTAATCGTAATCATCGCCGTCAACATTATATTTTTCCCGTATCGCCTGAAGAAGAGGGACCACCCGCCCGAGCACTTCCATGTGAATCGCCTTGCTGTCGGCCACCATCTGCAGGCCTGCGGTTTTTTCCGACGGGAGGCCATAGGCTAGCTCAGAGAATTCCGCCGCTGTCGCGAATTCGATGAAATCGATGCACGCCGAATCATCGCCGTCTCCGTCCAGGATGACGGCCGCCCCCGCGTCACCCACCGTGAGCGAGGCGAACTGCGGGTCCAGGGGCTCGGATATCTCATCGACCGCCCGGTCAGCTATCGTCGTAATGTATTCTCCGCTCACCACCATGCCGTTTTTCACGGCGCCCGACCTGATCATGCTTTCGAGAATATATACTCCGGACAGCATGCCCGCGCAGGCGTTCACAATGTCAAACTCGAAAGCCCTGTCCGCGCCAATGGCTTTTTTAATCATCTGGCTCATTGCCGGGTCATATTGAAGCATTTTATCATCCACGGAACGCGTAATTGAAGTGTATATGATCACATCGATATCCACCGCTGTATAGCGCGAGTTTCTGAGACACTCGTGCGCCGCATTGAGGGCCAGATTAAATGATTTCTCTGATGGGGAAACACATCTTCTGTATTTGATCCCGGTTATGCGCTCCACATCCACGTCGATTTTCATCTTCATCCTGTTTATCAGATCTTCTGATGAAACAATTTTTTCCGGAACATAGGCTCCGATACTTTCAAAACGCACCCTGTTTTCATTCCGGATTTGCATCTCCATATCCGCTCTCCTTTATCGGTAATTCATTGATATGCGGCTATCCACAATCCCTGCGATGACGGCATATGCGGATAATCGCTGTTAACACGAACCATGTTTAATTATCCGCGTTACGCTGGGTACCCTGCCTTAAAGGCACCCACCATGCCGCCCCGTATAATAGTGTATTGAAAATTATTTCAGGATATCCATGTCCGGCACGCCTTCCTATTGGAATTGACAGGAAAAGCTGAGCGGCATGCAGGACCACGCAGGCGAAGAAAATCAACAACCAGATAATGTACAAAATTATATTGTCGATGTTGACAAAAAGCCCCGCGAGGGAGATCATCCACCCCCCGATCGGTATGATTTTGTAAATGTGTGGATTCAATTTAACCGCCATTTCAAACAACTCCTCCCCGGATCATCCGGAATAATTCAGTAACCCATTCAGAAACATCCTCCCCCATGGGAGAGGGCATATGAGACAGATTGTGTTTTATCTCTACATGCAAGATGGGGTTAAATAAGCCTTACATCAGGCCGGTTTGTCTGTCATAGCTTTAATATATTTGGCCGCCTGGTAATGTCTGGCCACTCTCTGATATCTCAGAATGTGTCCAGTACATACATGGCAACTGTTGGTAGATTTTCAATTATAGCAATCAGTCGAAGATGGAAAAAATAGCGCGCATCAATGCCAGACTCATTTCATTTAAAAAAGATCACCTCGCGCCGTAAAACGTACCCTTCCGTATAAGATTTATCATCCGCCCGGAAAGGACAATCGCGTTCTCCGGGCACATCTCCTGGCAACAGTAGCAGCTGATGCAGATGTCCCTGTCCGCGAAGGGATAGTCGTTGACCATGCGCATCGCCCCGACCGGGCAGTGCTTCACGCACACGCCGCACGCCCGGCATCGGTCCGCGTCGACCTCCGGTACGCAGTTGATCCATCGCGACAGAAAGCGGTTCAGCACGAGCCCCGACAGGCCCGGCACAAAGGTAGCTGGCATCCTGAATCCCGCGACCGGCTCTATCGCCCCGATAATGGAAAGCTTTCCGAGATCGGTCTCGCCCAGGCCGCGCCTGCCAGCCATGTCGACATGGTGGACGGAGGCGACCGTCCCGCCGATAAGGCGCAGGGCCGCTGCATCCAGTGACACGGCGTTGTCCGACGCGAGCACCTTGCCCACGCGGCGCACGGTCCCGTTGCTCGGCCCGTTCCCCTCCATAGCGTCCACCCCGTCCATGATGGTCAGGTCCGGCGGCCTGATCGCGAAGATATCGACCAGCGCGGCGGCAAAACGCCGCGGCGTGGCTGCCTGCCGGTGAACGCGCATCTTGTCGCCGCCCACCACATACCCAAAGCAGTTCTTTATCCCGCCGGAATAGAAGGTGAGGCCATGGGTCTTCAGTTTCGGCAGGTTGATCACGAAATCCGCGTCAAGCACATCCCCGGCGATCATGACATGATCCAGGTCGGCCGAGTCGATACGGCGGCGCACCGGCCGCCGGCCCAGGTGTATGAAACTGCCCTGCGCCGCATCCAGTATGCCCGAAACCCGGGCGGCCCGGTCCGACATGCCGTAGCCGAACACGCCGGGGTT
>JAFGJX010000103.1 GCA_016928865.1 Spirochaetota bacterium | reverse complement strand
GAAAGCCACCGCAAGAAGATCAAGGACAAACTGGGTATACAGAAGGGGCCGGAGCTCGTCAAGGTCGCTGTCCAGTGGGTCGTATCGCAAAATAAGTGACGTATAAAAATTCCTGCCTATTGGCGCCATCACCGAACCCGCTATCCCCGCACCACGGCTTCCAGCCTTAATTAATCGGGAACTCCGTTATTGTCATCAATTTAAAAATTGCACATTATTATATCGACAACAGAAAATCCTCTAAAATAACCGCAACCACCCCCCCCCGGTGTTCAATGGGAGGAGGAGAATAAAAAAACTCCTCCCATTGTGACACCTTTTTTTTGCCTTCAGGGCGCCAGTGAGAGTATCGATAAATCATTGACAGGTTGGATCGGTCCTCACAGAATATATTTTGTGCCCGGAACGTCGTCCGGGAGGTGTCAAATCAAGCGATATCATCAGATAAAAGGAGTGCCAGATGGTCCCCATCAGGAACTTGAGCGATCTTACCTCCGCGGAGCTTGGCCGCCTGTTCAGCCGCTTCGGCGAGGACTTCACGACGGTCATGATCGATACGGTGATCCCGATCGTGAACGACGTGAGAAAAAACGGAGACGGCGCCGTGAAGGAATACACGGCGAAATTCGATGGCGTCAGACTCGACTCCATCATTGCCACGCCTGATGAGATCGAGGCGGGCCGGAGGAACACGCCGCCGGGTCTTACCGGCGCCTTTCTGGAGGCCAAGCGAAACATTGAGGAATTCCATCGCCTTCAGGCGCGGGAAGACATCCGGCTTGAGCGGGGCGACGGCGCGGTGCTCGGGATGCTGTACCGGCCTATTGAGAGCGCGGCCGTATACGTACCCGGAGGCAAGGCGTCCTATCCGTCATCGGTGCTCATGGGCGTGATACCGGCCAGGCTTGCCGGCGTTGAACGCATCACCCTTATTACCCCTCCGGATAAAAACGGCAGGCTGCCTGATATCATAGGCGCGGTGTGCGCCATGACCGGCGTTGATACCGTTATAAAATCAGGGGGAGCGCAGGGCATCGCGGCGGCCGGGTACGGGACCGAGAGCGTGCAAAAGTCGGAGATCATCGTGGGCCCGGGCAATATCTATGTGACCGCGGCCAAAACCTATCTCTTCAGCCTGGGCGCGGTGCAGATTGATTCCCTCGCGGGGCCAAGCGAAGTCCTCGTTATCGCCGATGGCCGGGCCAACCCCAGATGGGTGGCCTGGGACCTTCTCTCGCAGGCGGAACACGAGGAACAGGCGCTGGCGATCCTCTTGACCACCTCGCGCGATCTTGCCGAGGCCGTTCGGGAAGAGATTGACAGAGACCTCAAATCGGGCTCCGGACGCCATGAGATGAAGAGCGCTTCCATCAATAAAAATGGGCTCATTTTGCTGGTGGATGATATTGACGAAGCGATAGATTTCTCTAACCGATTCGGTCCGGAGCATATGGAGTTAATGGTGGAACATCCTATGGAGTATCTTGGCAGGATTCGGAATGTGGGTTCGCTTTTCCTGGGCGATTACGCGCCGGTTGCCGTCGGCGACTACTTTTCCGGCACGAACCATATCCTGCCCACGGGCGGTGCGGCGCGGTTTTCCTCTGGTACTTCGGTCGAGACCTTCATGCGCAGGACGACCTACCAGCTTCTTTCGCGCCAAGCCCTTGCAAAGGCCCGCGGGCCGGTGAGCGAGATGTCGCGTGTCGAGGGCTTTGAGGACAAGCACGGCGGTTCGGTGAATGTACGGTTTGAGTGAGGGCGGCAGCTACTCCCTGAAATCCGGCGTGTAGTCCCGCGACGAGCCCACCCCCTGCACGAAGCCATTCTCAAAATCGAGTTCTTCGAGACAGATGCGGCACTCTTCATATTCCTCACGGGTGATGCCGCGATTGATTTCCGGATATTCATGCGAGCGGTAGGTCGGGTAATACTGACCCATCAGGCTGATCCAGGTTTCGTTGCCGATCGTGTCCGCGATCCATTTAAGGATCTGCCGGACTTCTGCCGAGAGCCCGGGTAGTACCAGAAGACGGACGAGCAGTCCGCGCTCCGCAATGCCGGTTTTCACTGAGAGCGTCCCGACCTGGCGATGCATCTCGACGATGGCTTTCTTTGCCCATTCAGGATAGTCGGGTGCGCTGGAATAACGCACTGCGGACTCTGTCTCATAATAGCGGAAATCGGGAAGATAAATATCTACAAGACCATCCACCAGCTGCAGTGTCTCCGGCTTTTCGTACGCATTGCTGTTCCAGACCACGGGAATAACAAGGCCGCGCTCGCGCGCAATTATCAGGGAGTCGCGTATTTGCGGCGTGTAGTGGCTCGGAGTTACCAAGTTCACGTTGTGAGCGCCGCGCTGCTGGAGATCAAGCATCATGCCGCAGAGTTCGTCTGCCGTGCGCCGGGTGCCATAGCCGAGGCGGCTTATTTCAAAATTCTGGCAATAGACGCAGCGCATGGTGCAATTAGAGAAGAAGATCGTGCCGCTCCCGCGCGTACCGGAAAGAACCGGCTCTTCCCAGTGATGAAGCTGGTGGGTGTTTATCGTCGCTCTGTCAGTCCCACAGCAGTATCCTGATGAAAGGCTCCTGTTAACGCCGCATTCCCGCGGGCACAGGGTGCAGTGGGCCATGAGGGTAGGGGTGTCTGTTGCCATGAGTGTATGGTATACAATCGGCAGGGTACGTCAAGGTGAAAAGAGATAATTGTATGACCGATAACTATCAAATCTCAGGGTAAAAAAAGTTATATTTAAAATCAAAAATATTTAATCTTCAATCACATCAATTCGTATACCCGTTGGAATATCTTGAATATCATTCGGGGGGACCTAATTTGGAAACTACTCTAAATATTGGCGTTGATGTGTTCGGTCAGATTGCCGCGGCAGCAGATATTCGCGGTATTTCTCGTTCCACTTTGATTACAAGTCTATTAAAATGTGTTATGAATGATATCCCGGATTCGACTCGAATTGGGAAAATGGTCAAGTATCAAGAAAGAAGAAGTTCTGCTGATTGGCATGTTTTTCATTTGAGTTTGAGGGAGGATGAATATGAGTATTTCCTTGACTTGAGGAAATTATTTAAGATGTCTCTTTCCCTTATCCTTGTATATTCCGTAAAAAAATATCTCAGCAAAATGATGAAAAAAAATAGTACCGATAACTATTCTTATAAAAATTATGTTCTTATTCGGGAGCTTATTGATAATATAATCTCATGGCGAATACTATGGGGCTATCCACCCGACATAGAACATCTCCTCCCGCCTCCAATCTAACCGTACATTGAAAAAATTGCTTGATTAAAAACAGAGAATTAATGTTTCCTGATGCCCAATATGTTTTTTAATGCACCGGATATTTCCGGCTCAGAGGTCATATGATACGTGTCAATGAAAATTACCTGAAGCTCAAAGCATCATATCTTTTTTCTGATATTGCGAAACGGGTAAGCGAATTTGAGAAGAAGAATCCGGACAAGGAGATCATACGGCTTGGAATAGGCGATGTGACCCTTCCCCTGCCTCCTGCTTGTATCGTCGCGTTTCACAAGGCTGTTGATGATATGGCGTCAGAAAAAACATTTCGCGGATATGGGCCCGAGCAGGGCTATGATTTTCTCAGGGAAAAAATCGCGGAGTTTGATTATCGTTCTCGAGGTACGACCATTTCAGCTGATGAGATATTCGTCAGCGATGGCGCCAAGTGCGACACGGGCAATATCCAGGAGCTTTTTGCTGACGAGATTGTTATTGCGGTTCCAGATCCGGTTTACCCTGTGTACGTGGACACCAATGTCATGGCAGGGCGTACCGGAGAAAACCGGGATGATCGGTATCAGGGGCTTGTATACCTCGACTCAACCGAGTCGAACGGGTTTGTTCCGGACCTGCCGGGTGAAAAAGTCGATCTTATTTATCTCTGCTTTCCAAATAACCCGACAGGGGCAATCGCTACAAAGGAAGATCTGGCGAAGTGGGTGCGGTACGCGCGTGATAACAGGGCGCTCATCCTGTATGATGCTGCATACGAAAGCTTTATTCGCGATGACAGCATCCCGCGTACCATCTATGAAATAGATGGCGCGGACGAGGTTGCTCTTGAGTTCCGGAGCTTCTCAAAGACCGCGGGTTTCACCGGAACGCGTTGCGCTTTTACCGTCGTTCCGAAAAAATGTCGTGTCTATACGGAAAAAGGCGAAGAGGTACCGCTCCATCAGCTCTGGCTCAGGCGACAGACAACAAAATTCAACGGTGTTTCATATCCGGTCCAGCGTGCTGCAGAGGCGGTTTATTCCGATGAGGGACGCAAGCAGGTACGTGAGCTAGGTGATTACTACCTTGAAAACGCGGCGAATATACGAAATGGCATGAGCACTATCGGTTTCAGTTGCTCCGGCGGGGTGAATTCACCGTATATCTGGATAAATGGGGGCCGTGATTCCTGGGCATTCTTTGACATGCTGCTCGAAAAGGCCTGTGTCGTATGTACGCCGGGATCGGGGTTTGGGAAATGCGGTCAGGGATATGTTCGAATCAGCGCATTTAATTCGCATGAAAATGTGGAACGGGCGCTCGATCGCATCGCGAAGGCGATTAAGTGACGGCAGCTACCGATAACTATCGGGACTTTTAGTCGCAGAAGAGCCCATTGAGCAGGTCGATCCCCTGCCAGGTTGTGCCGGACGGCCAGATTGCACCATAATCGGCCCGAAAGTGGTCCCACATGTTTTCTGTAAAGCGAGACCACTGCCTGGTCCAGGCTCCTGTTCCGTTTATCGCCATCTCAACTGTCATGTACCGGTCCGTGTAATCGAAAATGACGTCATGGTTCCAGGATGTCTTCTGGCCCATGATCAGGGCAGAGAGTATGAACCCGGCCCACGCGTTTGTGGTGCAGCACTGACGGTAAACCGTTTCCCAGTTCTTGTTGTCTGCAGCAGGATGTAGTGCGTGGACGATGCCCCATTCGGGAAGTCCGATGTCATTCGTGGTGTATTCAATCTCGCAGCTTCGCTCATCAGGGTGATGGTCAAGCGCGACATCTTCCGCTGTAACGTAAAAGGTCTGTCCATCCTCGCCGAAGTGCACCCTGCCCGTTCCGGTGTAATCGCCGCTCCTCAGTCCAATGCCAGCCATGTCCGGGTCATTGAGCATAAGGCCGGCAAACATGATCGGCCATTTCCTGCCGCTCGCGTGCCCGCCGTTGGGCGGCCAGTTCTCTTCACCGCCGTCCATCACGATGCCGTACAGGTCAATGCCGAGCTGCACGTACCTGATCAGGAGTGTGCGCTTTTCCTCAAGAGAAAAATCCAGGTGCAGCATCAGGGCGCCTTCGCCGACCTGGGAAGCGATCTCCCTGCCGTAATTCGGCATATTGCTGACCGGGTGGACGCAGCCGCCGACCCAGCCGGGCACATGGTCTATCCATGGGCGTTCGAAATACCGCTCAATCGCGGTCATGTCCGGGACTTCGGCTATTGCGGAGCTGCCCAGATTTGCCAGCAGGCCGGTCTGCAGATCGGACTCGTTGAAACAGGCGGTCTTGTCAGAGCCGCAATAGGGAGGCCGGAAGCTGCCATCCGGAGGGGCCGTGTCTAGTACCGTAAGTATGGCGGCAGATTCAAGCTGCGAACGGGCACCTGGTTCCGGCGCGCTTATCGTCGAAACAAGCGATGATCCGGGCTGAAGAACAAGCGGGTTGTCTGCCGAAAGATATTCTTCGTCGGGAAAGCCGGCGTTCAGGGACGGATCGTATGCCGGACCGTACTGGCCGTACATTGCGCTGTCGTATCCCTGGTCCATTCCGCTCCGGGGCGACGGATTGACCATCGAACCGTTCCAGACTCTTTTCCAGCGCGATTTGAACGACAGCGGCGCGATATAGATAATGCTCACAGGCCCAACCACCCAGTGGTCGCCGTTTGCAAACCGGCCGTACTGGCCCGGAGTGTCGGCAAAAAACCATGTGATGCCGAATTGCGATAGCTGAAACGCGCCTTCAGGCGGCGCGGGCGGAACGGTCTCCATGCTGGCGGCCAGAATGGTTTTTTTAATCCCGGTGTCGCCCTGAAAGAAGTTGCATGACAGCACGCTCGCAACAAAAATTGTAAGGAGAAACAGAACCGGGTTTTTGAGTGCGGGGGACATCATCAGTATGAAAAAGCTTTGATGCGTCAGCTTCTATTGAAAAGCACCCAGCTGGCACGTTTTTATCTTCACCCCGAGAGTGTCACACGCTGCGGCAACATCCATCTTCGAGATCTTCAGCTTTTTGGCGATTGCCCATGCCCGCTCGCAGGTAAGTTTGCCGTCGTCGAGTTCTGCGGTTATCTCTTTCTTTATTTCTTCGGATACCGACTCCGCGGGCCGGACGATTTTTTTATCCGGCTTGTACCCGAAAAGGCCAAGCTGACATTTGACAATGTTAATCTCCTCCAGGTCGAGGGCCTTGCCGATATCGGCGGGTGTCGTGTTGTGCGCTGCGCTAACTTTAAAGGCGAGCGCGCACGCCAGTCCTCCGTCGGTCGCAGCCGCGCGCAGCGCCTCAATTACTTCCTGGTTGTAATGATGTACGGACATGACGCCTCCGTTCAGGTGATTTTTTCAGCATAAAGGTATCCACCCAGTTTTTAAATTCGCATTGCCGGATGTCTGCGGACAGTATGTCGTCATCGATTCCGAGCTGCCAGCGCAGGTCTTTGCGCCCCGGCTCGGTATGAAGCGCCTCCAGCCGGGACACGTATTCAGTGAAGTCATTGTGCTCTTTGAAGAAACCGAGCTCGGTCAGCTTCTGCTCGCGGGCAACCATGAGACGCGCCATCTCGTGCAGATCGTACTCGGGATGGTACTGGAGCCCCCAGAACACGCCCTTCTTGTGCCTGATCTCAGCGGCCTGGATGGCGGAGAAGTCGTTTCCAGCGATGAGCACCGCGCCGCGGGGGAGACGCGTCACCTCGTCGTCATGGCTGACGAAATGGCTGTAGACCTCGGGCTTTCCCGCCATCATCGGGTGGTTTTTTCCCTCTTCGGTTAGGCGTATCTTCCTGCCGATCCCCATCTCCCTGCCCTTCGGGTTTGGCTTCACCTCGCCGCCCGCCACGAACGCCGGGAGCTGGATCCCCCAGCAGGTGCCGAACTGCGGGAGCCCCGCCTCGAACGCGCGGTCGCAGATCTCGATCATGATTTTTACCCGGGGGTCGTCGGTATGGTACACGGTAAGGTTGCACCCGGGCCAGAGCACACCGTCGTACGCGGAGAGCGCCTTCCGATCGGGGGCCGCGGCCCCCGGGTCGCTCGTGTACAGAATGTCGTACCCGGCGCCGGGGAGGTATGTCTGGAGCATCTCCGCGTAGAGGACCCCGGCGTATTTCATTCCCGCCGTGTCGAAATCGTCCCTGCTCGGCTTCGGGTATCCGTCGATGATGAGTATGCGGTGCGTTTCTGCCATGGGACCCTCCTTACCGGTCGATGGTGTCTATGATGCCCGGAAGCTTGCGGTAGTCGCCGAAAACCGCTTCGGCCCTGGTGCCGGCGCTCCCCCGGTCGATGGCCGCGGTGCAGAGCACCGCCCGCGCTCCGGCCCGGTACGGGCCGTCGATGTCATTGTGCTCGCGGTCGCCGATATGTACGAGTTCGGCGGGTTTAATGCCAAACGTCTCAATCGCGTGCTGAAACGCAAGCGGGTCAGGCTTGGACCTGCCGGTTTCATCTGAGAAGAAGAATAATTCAAAATATCCCAGGAGCCCGGCATCTGAGAGGATCATGCGCAGGGCCCGACCCGGCGTGAAGATAGCGTCGGAGATGACGCCCAGCCGGTATGTTTCATGGAGCCGTTTCAGGGCCTCCGCCGCGCCGGGTACGATGTCCGGCCGGAATTCAAGCTCCATCTCTTCGTGGAGGCGCACGAGTTCAGCGAACTCGATGTCGGGAAGGTCGCGTCCGAGTCCCCTGAGCACAATCTCCAGCCGTTCCCTTACGGTCCAGGTGACATGACGCTCCTTCCACACCTTGTTGAAGGCCGCGTCAGCGGTGTCATAGACACGGTTCACCACCTCGCGCGGAATCTGGCCGTGCGCGGAGCAGAAGCGGTGAACCAGCTCCCTGCGCTCCTCCTTCTTCGTGGGCCGACCCGCCGCCTTCCGCTTCGGTTCGTCCGAGTCGTCGCGGAGGATGGTGTCCCACAGGTCAAAGGTGATGGCTTTTATTTTTGGCATTGCCGGTCCCTGCTGCGATCAGGTTCCTGCGGCGGGAAGGCCCGCAGGAATTTAAATGATACGCAGTCAGGCGGGAATAATGCAACAAATTAATTCCCGGAGAGGGCAAATTTGCCGTCGGTGCCGCAGCGTCACGGCAGCGTGGTCTCTGTTGCCTGTTGAACTGAAGAGCCAGCGCTGTTTTCGGCCACCACGATGATCCGGTAGGTGGTTCCATTGGCCAGTCCCGTGAACGCGTATCCGGCTGACGCTACATTGACCGGTCCCTCGTCTGCGCCGGTCACCACCGTCCCCACGACTGAAATAAAGCCGTCAATACCGATGTAGGCTTTAACCGTTGGTGTCGGGTTGCCCCCGGTGGTAAAGGTCGGCTGGTCCAGGGTTATCGTGTCTGTTGTCGGAGGCGTAGTGCTCGTGACCAGCGCGTCCATCAACGGAGCGATGCCCACCGTGCTCTGCGTCGTCTGCTGCACCGAAGATCCGAAGGTGTTTTCAGCCACCACGATGATCCGGTAGGTCGTGTCGTTGGCCAGGCCGGTGAAGGCGTATCCCGCCGATGCCACGTTGACCGGTCCCTGGTCCGCGCCGGTCACCACTGTCCCCGCGACCGAGATGAATCCGTCAATGCCGATGTATGCTTTTACCGTTGGTGCCGGATTGCCCCCGGTGGTAAAGGTCGGCTGGTCCAGGGTAATTGTGTCAATCGTGGGTAAAACCGTTGTCGTGACCAGCGCGTCCATTAACGGCGCT
>JAFGJX010000102.1 GCA_016928865.1 Spirochaetota bacterium | reverse complement strand
TGGCTCGCAACCGCGCCGTCATCGTATACTCTTTCGGGCGGGTACGGGAACTACACGCTTTACGCGTGGGCGAAAGACGGGGCCGGCAACGTGAGCGACGAGAGCGCGAATTCGCGGCTGGCGGTCCTGTACCTGGACCTGATTCTCCCCACGGTTATATCCTTCACGCACACCGCAGCCGACCCGACCACCGTGCAGGAGATCCCGGTTGTACTTTCCTCCTGGGACAACGTGATGGTGACCGGCTGGATGATAACCGAATCCTCCACAGCGCCTGATGCCGGCGATCCCGGCTGGCTCGGGGCGGAGCCCACGACCTATCTGCTGAAAGCGATTCCAGGCACGCACACTCTCTACGCGTGGGTGAAAGACGGCGCCGGCAATGTAAGCCTGCTGAATTCCGGGGTTTCGGAATTTTCTATTGACTACCAGCTGCCCGCCTATCCCGCGCAGGTCCTCCGGACAGGCCAGGAAACCTGCTATGATGCGGCCGGCACCCCGATCGCCTGCGCGGGCACGGGCCAGGACGGCGAATACCGGTACGGGATCCCCTGGAACACAGCCACGCGTTTTAACAACAACGGCGACGGCACCATCACGGACAACGCCACCGGTCTCATTTGGGCCGCTAACGCGAATCCCGCGGGGCTGGTTACCTGGGATGCGGCGCTGACGCATGTGAGCACCCTGAACACGCCTCCCTTTTACTGCGGCCGCTCAGACTGGCGCCTGCCGAACATTGTTGAGTTGATGAGTATAATGAATTATGGAAACAACGACATGGTCGCATGGCTGCAGGGCTTCGGCTTCAGCAATGTGAGTTCCTCGTACTGGTCTTCGACAACGGCAGGAAACCGTTCCTATGTGTGGTATTATGACTTTAGTTCGGGGACAAGAGAAATACGGATGAAAACCAGCACGGGGTATGTGCTGCCTGTGGCTGGCTCGGCGTCGGTATTACCAAGGACCGGGCAGACGGCGTGCTGGAATTCGAGCGGCACCTCTGTCGCCTGCGCTGGCACTGGTCAGGACGGAGATGTCCAGAGCGGGCTCGCATTCCCGTCCCCGCGATTCACCGATCATGGCGACGGGACCATAACGGACAACATGACCGGGCTCATGTGGGCCGAGGATTTAAACCTGATTCTGACCAGCTATAGCTGGTTTGATAATGCCGATGGCACTGTTGACGGGAGGGTCTACTGGCTCATGGCCCTGGATTTTATTGATCAGCTCAATATGGATGTGTACGCCGGATACAGCGACTGGAGGCTCCCGAATTCCAATGAAATGCCGAGCACGTACGCTCATGACGCCGCCTTGTGGCTTTCTTCAGCCGGTTTCGTGAACAGCTCTGTTCAAAACCACTGGATGTCCACAACAAGGGCATCCTTGCCCTCGGCGGCGTTCCGGTGTTCCGTGACCTATAGCCAGTATTCCGTGGACAAGGCTTCCAGTTCCTTATATGTGTGGCCGGTGCGCGGCGGGAATTGACAGGAGCAGGAATATTTATCTCTTGACTGTAAAAGCGATGCGGCCCCTCGGGACCGCATCGCCTGTTTTCGCTACATGCCCTTGACCACGCTTGCGACCGCGAGGATCGCGAACCCGACAACGACAAACCAGAATGCGTACGCTGTCACGACCGGTATCGCGACAAAGTGCGCCAGGACCCCCAGACACCCGATTACAACTGCGACTACCCATACAACGAATTTCGGAGCGTTTGTTTGCATGAAAACCTCCTGGATGTAATATTTTACCGCCGGGAGACACTGTTGACGGCATGTGTATAGGGAAAAAAATTGTTAAATGTTCGGGCCGTTCATGCCATGCGCTTGAAGCACGGAATAACCGTCCCTCATGTAAATAAAATAACAGAAGTTAAAAACCATATCAAGAAAAATATTTTATTTGATGACTAAAGCCCGTTCAAATTTTTGGATATATCGCCATTACTGAAGGTGATAATGCATATGACCATCGCTGCATGGCGTGGTCCGATGTCAAATCCGGCGGGGCGGGTCTCATTAATCAATAATAACCGTCAATTTCATCGTCCTCGAACAGGTACTTCTGGTTCTCTTCGCCCATCTCGTCAAGCTCGCAGGGATAATCGCCGTCGAAGCAGGCGGTGCAGAAGTGCATGTCCGGCTCGTCCAGGGCCTCGATCATGGTCTCGACGCTCATGTACTCGATCGAGTCGACGCGGAGGTATTTCCGTATTTCCTCGATCGTGTGCGACGAGGCGATCAGCTCCTTGTGGGTGGGAATGTCGATGCCGTAGAAGCAGGGGAACTTCGTGGGCGGCGCGGATATGCGCACGTGGATCTCCTTCGCGCCGGCAGTGCGGAACATCTTGATGATCTTCCGCATGGTGGTGCCCCGCATGATGGAATCGTCCACCACCACCATGCGCTTCCCCTCCACCGAAGCGCGCACCGCGTTGTACTTGATCTTGGCGCCGAAGTCGCGGATCTTCTGGGTCGGCTCGATGAAGGTGCGGCCGATGTAGTGGCTCCGGATAAGACCCAGCTCATAGGGCACGCCCGACTCCCGGGAGTAGCCGATGGCGGCGCACACCGACGAGTCGGGAATGGGGACCACGATATCCGCCTCCACCGGGGCCTGGCGCGCGAGACGCCGCCCCAGCCTGACACGCATGTCGTAGACCGACCTGCCGAAGATGGTGCTGTCCGGCCTGGAAAAGTAGATGTACTCGAACACGCACAGGGACTGCTCCTTCTTTTCAAAGGGGCGATAAGACGCGATCCCGTTCTCGGACAGCTCCACCATTTCGCCCGGCTCGACCTCGCGTACATACTTTGCGTCGATGATGTCGAAGGCGCAGGTCTCGGACGCCACCGCGAAGCTGTCGCCGAGCCTGCCGATCACCAGCGGCCTGAACCCGTACGGGTCGCGTACCGCGTATATCCTGTCGCGGTTCATGACCAGGAGGGAGTAGGCGCCGCGCACCTGCTTGAGCGCAAAGATGAGCGCGTCCAGGAAGGAGTCGATCCCGGATTTAGCCATCAGGTGGACAATCACCTCCGAGTCGATGGTGGTCTGAAAGATGTGGCCCTTCTTCTCCAGCTCGTAGCGCAGGGCGCCCGCGTTGGTCAGGTTGCCGTTATGCGCCAGCACGATGGGCCCGAGGATCGACTCGGACCGGAACGGCTGGGCGTTTCTGAGGAACGAAGACCCGGTGGTTGAGTAGCGGTTGTGGCCGATGGCCAGGTGCCCCTGGAGGTGGTTGATCTGCTCTTCCCTGAAAATATCGACGACCTTCCCCATGCCGGCGTAGCGGTAGATGTGGTGTCCGTCGGACGAGGCGATGCCGGACGATTCCTGGCCCCGGTGCTGGAGCGCGTAGAGACCCAGGTAGGTCAGGTTGGCCGCTTTCGGGTTGCCGTATATGCCGAATATGCCGCATTCATCGCGCGGTTTGCCGCTGTCGCACTGGGGGATGGATATCGGTTTCATATAAAATATAATACCATAACTTTACAAAAAGTGGTATAATTTTAACTGCATATATGTAAAGTATTTTAAGGAAAGATACGACTTTTAATTGTTACCACCATGTAAACTTGTCGGTATCCTTAACCGGGGCCAACTTTTTTTCATTTTCTTATGAATAAAATTTGACATTATAATGATTTTGAATTGATGATTACATCGAATCATCCAATAAATAAATTGATTTGTTGCGAACTGTGTGCCGTGTTCGCCGGTAGGTTCCGGCGTGGTTTTTAAGTGCGTCACCACAAAAAAATTGGTATTGCAACAAATTAATATTCACTCCCGTCAGTCTTATTCAAAATTGAAAGAAAAATATTTAGAGCCCGTCGTCGGCCGCTCATGATAGAGGACGGGATATGGATGCGAACATGGGTTCACTCCATTAAAAATTCTGCGGGAGTGCTATGCACGTCCATGCGGCCTGTGTAAAAATAATACAAAAAAGATGGAGGGAACGTCATGACGCGTATTTTTTCACTCTGGTTCACGGGTGCCCTGCTTCTCTCGGCCATCGGGTGTGATATTGAAAAACCTGTCTGGCTTAAAATGTATGGGGCTGATTACAATGACAGCGCAAACGCGGTTCAGCAGACCTCTGATAACGGCTATATTGTCGCCGGCGGTGAAGGGTCAGGCGGCAGTTCGTATCTCTGGGTATTCAAGCTGAATAAGAATGGGCTGAAGCAGTGGACGAATACGTATGATCAAAAAATATTTTCTGAGGAAAGGATGGCTATTGAACAGACCGGCGATGGCGGCTATATTGTCGCGGCAACGATATATGGTGGCGAATTTTCTGAAATCTATGTCACCAAGCTGAATTCATCGGGCGGCAGGGAGTGGTCGCGAGCATTCGGCGGGAGCGCCAACTATGAAGCGTATGATATTCATCAGACATCTGACAGCGGGTATATTATTGCCGGTCTGGCGCAGTGGTATTCCGACTATCACGGGATTGCGCTCAAGCTTGCTGCTGATGGAAACAGGGAGTGGGAGAAATCCGGTGTGGGTTATATCACGATACAGCAGACAAACGATGGAGGATATCTCACCGTGCCATACGACGCGTTGCGGGGAATCAGAAATAGAGGCATTGTTAAACTGGATCCATCAGGAGAAATTGAATGGTCAGCTGCATCTGATACAGCGACATACGGTTTGAACCTGACATCGGACGGGGGATGCGTCGAGACCTGCATGGTGCCCGGATCAGACGAGGAGGTGTATGGCGGATTTTTCCCGTTGCTGAAAAAACGCAACCGGTCTGGCGTGGAAGAATGGCGGGCGCCGCTGGATACCTTTCCCGTTGATGCACGGTATCTTCTTTTTTACCCGCTGCCTGCAATCCAGGCTTCTGATGGCGGGTACCTGTGCGCCATTAATGTGATCTGCGATAATGGGGAGTGCTCAACAATCTGTCTCAGAAAACTTGATGCTGCGGGAAACGAGACATGGTCAAGATATTACAATACCGAGCAAAAGGTATATATCATGAATTCAGTGCGGCCAGCCCGGGACGGCGGTTTCATCGTATCCGGAAAGGGGAGAAGGGGGGTCGGCTATGATACGCAGGCCCTTGTAATGAAATTCGATGAGGATGGATTTATCGGGTCGGCATTGACGCCGATGGAGTTCTGAATTGTGGCCGATGCCGGGGCTTGATAGCATGGCTGCATGCATCAAACGCCCGGCGGCGCTGTTTCGTCCTGCCTGCTCTGTGCTGGTGTGCTCGTATTGAGTCTCCCCGGCACGGGGCGGGCATCATATCCGGTCTAATCACATTTTATCTGTTGTATGTTCCCTCCTGAAATCCTTCACGCCTGTTCCCGGCGCCAGGTACCTGCGCCAGAAGCCGAGGCTTGTGGGCGTGAGCCTGGCAAAGATGAAATCGAACGGCCTGAACCGGATGAGGCGCTGGACAATTCGATAGAACAGAAACATGACTCCCAGAACAAACCATGCCCGTACCAGGACGATCGCGGTTGATTTCGACCCGATGATGGCTGCGGCTGTTTCGCTGTAATGCAGGGCCGCCATGATCGCCAGGGGGAGGAGCAGCCCGTACAATAGATACGCGCTCGCAGCGGCGAATACGTAGGAGACCTGGATCGCCTTCCGGGGGCAGATGTTCATGCAGCGCATGCAGCTCTCGCACCGGAAGGTCCAGCAGGGGCGCCCGTTTTTCATGACCAGGGCGGCCATGGGGCAGTTGTTCGCGCACACGCCGCACCCGTCGCAGTCGGAATTCGCCATGAACATTTTCGCCAGCCAGAAGCGGCCGACCAGGAGATACCCGAAAGC
Source organism: Spirochaetota bacterium (assembly GCA_016928865.1). Taxonomy (GTDB): domain Bacteria; phylum Spirochaetota; class UBA4802; order UBA4802; family UBA5550; genus RBG-16-49-21. The sequence goes on along the minus strand of JAFGJX010000102.1, from coordinate 34,493 downwards.
AACGGGCGATATCGCGAGATCAACCGGAAGGGAGATGAGCCCGTGATACGCCCTCCCGCCGGAGAACAGCGTTGCGGCGTATCTCCCGGTCTTTTTCCTGCAGTGCTCCACCAGGACCGAGACCGCGCGTTTTGTCAGACCCGGGTGAAGGGATATCCAGTTGGAGGGGAGGTTGAGCGATACCAGTCCCCTGACCCGGTATCCCTTCAGGGAGAGCACGATAGCCGGGACGATGAGCGCGAGTCCCGAGAGGCCGGGGAGCGGGACGCGCCCGAGCGTGGTTCCGGCACAGGTGTTCAGGCAGAAGATCCGGTTGCGGCCGCGCGGAAAGGCGAGCATGAATTTCAGCATGTACCAGGGGAGGCAGAACCCGTGCGTGGGGAAGAGGAAGCCGATCAGCGTGTCCTCCGGCGGGGGCGGGGCAAGGGGGCGTCTGAAACGGTCTATCGCCATGATCCTGGCGGCCATGTTTCCCGCCTTTGCGATCTCCTCCAGCCAGCGCGCCGCCGTGAGCGCGTTTCCGGTTCCGGAAAGATAATGAATGATAAGCTCTCTATACATGCGCGTGCTCCATGAAGCGTATTGTTTATATCAGCGGAAGAACGGCGGCGCTTTGATGTCCGGGAGCGTGTCGCCTTCATACAGGACCTTTTCGAGAAAGAGGCCATGGGGCGGCGCGGTACTTTTTTTCGGCGTCTCCGAATAAGAAACAAGCATCTCTTCGATATCGCGTATTGTTAAATCGCCCCGGCCGGCCGCCACCGTGACCCCGGTCATGCGTCTCACCATTTTCCAGAGGAAGTGCCGGCCGACGACGCGGATGGCGATTATATCGCCGAATTCCTCAAGGAGCAGGCTGTCAATGCCTGCCCTGGTGGAAGAGCCTTTCTCCATTCTCCTGTCGGTGAAGGATGCAAAATCGTGGAATCCCCTGAACACGTCCAGCGTCCGACGCATGATATCGCAGTCGAGCCTGTCCGGAACCCACCAGGCATACTTACTCCCGAAAACAGTCCGCCTTTTTGAAATGAGATAGAGATAGCTCCGGCTGACGGCGTGATGGCGCGCGTGAAACCGCGGCGCAGCGCTTTCCGCGGACAGTATGGAGATGCTCTCCGGCAGCATCCCGTTGATGCCTTCCCGCAGGGCCGCGGGATCGATTTCCCGGGAGGTTTCCAGGTGCGCGGTCTGACCGAGCGCGTGCACCCCGGCGTCGGTCCGGCCCGCGCCCTGGATGTCCGCGGGAGCGCCCAGGAACCGTTCTGCGGCCGCGGTGAGGGTTTCCTGGATCGTTCTGGCGTTTTTCTGCTTCTGCCATCCGCGGAAACGCGTGCCATCATATTCCAGGACGAGCTTGTATCGGTGCATTATGAACGGACCCCGGAGTTTATTGAGATAATGCCGTACTGCCTGTTCGCTGGATTATTGGATTTCGGGGCTTCTGTCCAGCGCTTTTTATACGTGAAACCTTGAAACGCGGCGCCAGGCATGGACAGGGGCTGCCAGGGGGCATAATAGACGAGAAAAGATGTTGAAATTATTATGCAGATTAATTATTGTCATTCTATCGGTAATCAAGGACCCGGTGTCGCTGGCCTGACGGCGGCGCGCTTCATGATGCAGCGGAATACATGAATGGCAGGGGAGCATGAACGGCATGGATGAGCCAAAAAAAATTATGATTGTCGAGGACGAAAAGGCCTCGGCGCTGCTGCTATCCCGGATACTGCAAAATGCGGGGTATAACGTTCTGGGCCCTGTCGACTCCGGCGAGAAGGCCATTGAATCGGTCGCCGGTCTTAATCCCGACCTCATCCTCATGGACATCACCCTGAAGGGCGAACTGGACGGCATCACAACGGCGCAAAGAATACAGGAGATATATCCGTATCCCGTTATCTATGCGACCGTGAGTACTGACGACAGGATCATCAAGAGGGCCAAAAGCACGGTTCCCTACGGATATATACTGAAACCCTATGACAGCAACATCACCTGCGCCACCGTAGAGATGGCCCTTAACAAGATCGAGAACGAGAAAAGGCTGCGTATTTCCGAGGAGCGTAACCGCGCCGTACTGTCCGCTCTGCCGGACACCGTTTTTTATACGGACCCGGACGGCTTTTTTTCAAGCGACATGGAAAAGAACGCGTCGCGCTATCTGTGGAACGAGAAGGTAGCGGAGCGGGCGAGGCCCGTCATCAGGGCCGCTCTGGATAAGAAGAAGACCGCCATCTTCAACTACGCGCTGTCTCGCAGGGGCGGCACCGCATATTACGAGGCGCGCATCATCCCCAATCTCGAAGACCAGGTGCTGGTGATCGTCCGTGACGTGACGTCAAAAAGAGACGAAGAAAAAAGGGAGGCCGACTACCGTAAAGAGCTGGAGACGCGGGTCTCGAAACGAACCAGCGATATTACCGCCGTTAACCAAAAGCTCGAGCGAGAGGTTCTCCTCCGACAGAAAATGGAGGAGAACCTGAGGATTTTCGGTCATGCCATCGAACAGAACCCGAACGTGGTGGTCATCATCAACAGGCAGGGGGACATTGAGTACGTCAATTCTGCTTTTACCAACCTTTCCGGTTATGGCAAGAGCGAGGTGGTCGGAAAGAACGTGTCCAGCCCGGACAACCATGTTATACCGGAACCTGAAATCTGGGAAGGGATGGTCGGCGTGAAAAAGTGGCGGGGGGAAAGCTACGGCCTGGGCAAGGACGGGAACCTCTTTTACCTCGATACCGTCGTCAGCTCGATAATCGGAGAGGATGGCGAGATATCCCATTATATAATCATCGCCGAGGATTGCACGCAGGCGAAGCGCGACAGGATGGCCGTTGACCAGGCCAAGATGACCCTCGAGCAGGCTGACAAGGAGCTCATGAGCAGGGAACTTGACTGGAAGGAATGGCAGGACAAGATAATAGAGCGGAACGTGTCGCGTACCGACAAGTCGCTTTTTAAGAACATCCACACCAGCTTCACGCAGGGGGCCGGGTTCGGAACGATCGTCTCCCTGATCGACATGATGACGTCAACCGCCCGGCAGGAAGCCAATGGCATGTTCCTGGTTGACGGCAAGATAATCAACATGATACAGAAAAATATCAAGCTGATCAGGGAGGCGATCGAGACCTTTTCGGGAATTGACTGGATCATCAGCAACGAATTTGAATTGCAGCGCGTGTCGCTGTATGATCTGTATGAGACCGTCAGGGCCGTCATCGGCACGGCCGACAGTCTCCGCGAAATCAATAATAACCGGATCATTATCAATGACTTTAACTACGGCTTCAAGGACCTCGCCGTAAACCTCAACAGGCAGTATTTCTCAAAGGCCCTGTATGAGGTGCTCATCAACGCCATGAAGTTTTCCCTGAAAAATTCCCCGGTCACCGTCCTGGTAAACGCGACCGCACGGGACGCGATTGTGTCAGTGATTAACGAGCCGGAAAAGGGCGAGAGAGGGATGGCCGGGATCCCGGTGGAGTTCGAGCGGGTCGTTTTCGAGCCGTTCTATCGGCTTACCAGAAATGTGCACGAGCAGTATGGCACGCTTGAGCTGGGACTGGGCCTCACCATGGTTGAAAAGATCATGAGCAGGCATGGCGGCGAGGTCTCTGCCAGGAATATCCTCGATCATTCAGCATACCAGCGCGAAACCCAGGTGAAGGTGGACGTTTCATTGTCGATGCCGCTGCTGAACGGGTAGGCGCGGTTACGGCGCGCCAACTCCCGGAACGCTGACGCACACGGTCCGCGGCCGCGTCAGGCAAGCTCGATTATCGGCGGCAGGTAGTCGTCAGGGGGCGTGAACCCCATGAGCAGCAGCAGCGTCGCCGCGACATTGGCAAGTCCGGGCCTGTCGACTATTTCCGAGAGCCGGTACTCGTTTTTATAATCCGGGTCGTATATGATGAAGGGGACGGGGTTCAGGGTGTGCGATGTCTTGTTCTTCGGCAGGCCTGTCTTCCTGTCCCGCTCGATCTCGCCGGTCTTCTTGTTTACCTCAAACATTTCGTCAAGATTGCCGTGGTCCGCGGTAATGACCGCGATGCCGCCGGCCCGGCTCACCGCATCGAGGAGCCTTCTCAGGCAGAGGTCAACTGTCTCCGCGGCGATGATCGCGGCGGAGAGGTCGCCGGTGTGGCCCACCATGTCTCCGTTGGGGTAGTTGAGCCGTATGAACCGGTACTCGCCCTCGTCGATGGCGCCGATTACCGCGTCCGTGATTTCGGCTGCCTTCATCCAGGGCCGCTGGTTGAACTCAATTTTATCAGAGGGGATCTCGACATAGGTCTCTTTATCGCTATCGAATTTGCCGCTCCGGTTTCCGTTCCAGAAATAGGTGACGTGCCCGAACTTCTGCGTTTCGGATATCGCGTACTGCCGGGCGTCCGAGTTGACCAGGTACTCGCTCAACGTATTGTCTATCGCGGGAGGCATTACCAGGTACTTCGACGGGATCTTCAGGTCGCCGTCGTACTCCATCATGCCCGCATAGGCAATGTCCGGCAGCGGCCCGCGATCGAATTTGTCGAAGTCCTTCTCCTCAAAGGCGCGCGATATCTCGATGGCCCGATCGCCGCGGAAATTAAAGTAGATGACTGAATCGCCGTCGACTATTTTCCCGACCGGGCCGCTGTCGTCGACGATCGTGAAGGAAGGGAGGTACTGGTCCGTCACCTTCGGGTCCTCCTTCCGATACGTCTCGATCGCCTCGCGCGCCGACCTGAAGGGCCGCGCGGTGCCGCGCACGTGCGCGTCCCAGCCGCGCTTCACGATGTTCCAGTCCGCCTCGTACCGGTCCATGGTCGTGACCATCCTGCCGCCGCCCGAGGCTATACGGAAATCGAGCCCGCTTTTACGGTGGCCAAGGAGCCGCTTTTCCAGCGGGTCAACGTAGAGAAGCGCCGATGTCTCCGGCACGTCCCGGCCGTCAAGAAGGATATGGACCCTGACTTTCTTGAGACCGGCCGCGGCGCAGGCGTCAAGCATGTTGTAGAGATGCTCTATGTGCGAGTGGACGTTGCCGTCCGAGAGAAGACCGATGAAATGAAGCGTCGTACCGGCGTTGCATGGCCGGTCGATAAGCTCCCGCCAGGTGTCGGTTGAATAAATTTTTCCGGAGGCGATGGCTCCGTTTACGAGCTTGGCCCCCTGGTCGAAGATGCGCCCGGCGCCCAGCGCGTTGTGGCCGACCTCGCTGTTGCCCATGTCGTCGTCGGAGGGCAGGCCCACGGCGGTGCCATGGGCGGCGATGGTGGTATACAGGCTGTCGCGCATGAGCCGGTCGAGCACCGGTGTCCTTGCCATGAAGAAGGCGTTCCCTTCGTTTTCCCTGCCAATGCCAAAGCCGTCCATGATGACGAGCACAAGCGGGCCCTTCCGTTTGATCCTGTCGTTGCGCGCGAGTCTGTTCATGGGCTGTCTCCCGCTATTCCATCAGGAATTTTTCAAGGCCGGCCAGCTCCAGCACGCGGAGCACGGTTTCGTTCGGGTTGGTGAGATGCATGGCCCTGCCGTCTTCGGCGAGGGCGTTCTTGATGCGGATCAGGGACGCGATGGAGACTGAATCGATCTTACGGACATATGAGAGGTCGATGATGGCGTCCCTGTCCTCGGTCCGTACGAAGTGGTTGAGCTCGTCCATCAGGAAGGGTATATTCCGTGAGACAAGCTCGTCCATGATGATGAATGTTACTTCGCCTTCAGTGTCTTTTCTTTCAATATTCATTGCAAGGATGTCTGCTTCATTGGTCGACGGCGGCGAAACGGGCACCGCATCCGGTTGTCTATTCTTACGCCCCGGGCTGTTCTTGTCAATACATTCGTGAGGGACAGGCCCGCTCCCGGCCGTTTTTCCGCCGGGGAGCGTGCGTTTTACGATTTGCGCTTGATCAGGAGGTTGATCTGATTTCCTGTCTTGTTCCAGGTTATATCGCAGAACTGGTTGATAATATAAATGCCCCGGCCACGGTTGCTCAAAATGTCCCGGTTTTTAATGCCGGCCTCGATCTCTCTAGTGTCGAACCCGCGTCCCTGGTCCGCTATCGATATGTGGACTTCTTTCAGCCCTGCGGACACGGTGACGGCGACATTCTTCCGCGGATCCCACCTGTTGCCGTGTTCCATGGCGTTGGTAATCGCTTCATCCAGTGAAAGATAAAGCTCTTCCGGCGTTATCGCCATATCCACGCCGCTTTCGACAACGGTCCGACAGATGGTATCAATAATGTCCTTCCGCTTGCTCTGGTCAGATGGGTACGCTGCATCAAGTATGTGAGTTTTTTTGTGCTGTACCATATTGTGTTTCGCGACGTGAAAGCCGGCTATGGGACATTTTTGCGCCGTATAAAAAAAAAGAGACCCTGACTCGTTTCTCCGTTAGGTTAAAATATTAATTCGGGATGGGGAGATTTGAACTCCCGACTTCTTCGTCCCGAACGAAGCGCGCTAACCGGGCTGCGCTACATCCCGTCTTTTCAAATTAACTTTGGGCCAATCTAGCAATACTATGGCTATATTTGCAATACAAATTTTTAAATTTTGAAAGCGGGGCCATGGACCGGGCCGGTTGAACAGTAAAAAATACTTGCCCCTATTACGATCCTTCTATAATATACGATTTATGCCTGATTTTAAAGCCTGTTACGCCAGAACCCCGGCACTGGGTGCGGCGTATGTAACAATTCGGGCTGGCGATTGGTCTAACAAGTGATGAATATCCCCATTGATCCGTTATTATACCCGCTTGGCGGGTGAGGACGGGTCGGCAGTGTCGCCGGGAATTAAGATGAAAACTAATGGATGGTAGGGCATGAGCGAGATCCAGTTACGTCATTCTTCATATATACGAAATTCCCTGGTCCGTACCGACGTCAACGCGTTCATGGGAAAAATCTCCTCCCTGCTTTTCAGGAGCATCGATCTTGACAGTGAGAGCCTGATGACCCTCAAGGAGTACCGGGACAAGGGGCACGCGGTGTACGTGTCCTACCAGAGCTCGAACGCCCCGCTCCTGATCATCGTGAACCTTCTCAGGAAACACGGGTTCAAGGACCCGGAGCTTTCCCTGGATTTTACCCCCAACATCTTCCAGATGGCGGTGAATCTTTTTGACAGCTTTACCGCTCTCTTCGGCAGGCTGTCGGGCGGCAAAAAGACCGCGGCCGTTTCGGACCGGGATTATATCATTGATTTTCTGCGGGACGGCCGTTCCATGATCCTCTCGCTCCTTTCGAGGAAGCTTTTCATAAGGCGGTATATCGAGATTAAATCCGACACCCTCCAGTACCTTGTGGAGGCCCAGAAGGAGATCGATACCCCGATCTTCGTGTATCCCCAGGTGCTCTTCTGGAACCAGAACCCGGTGCGGACCCGGGCCTTCATGACGTCCCGTGCGACCGGCAACCGCGGCTTTTTCTCCGGGCTCTTCACCGTTTCCAAGAGCGGCACCCCCGCCTTTCTGCGCATTGCGCGGCCGATAAACCTGAAGGAGGAGATCGAAAACTCTCCGGCGGACGACCCCCGCCAGATCGCGATGAAGCTCCGCACCAGACTGCTGGAGATATACAACAACGAGAAATTCAGCGTCCTGGGGCCCGTCATCAAGTCGCAGCAGGAGATGATGGAAAAGATCCTGTATCATAAAAACGTCCTGGATGAGATAGCCGCCGTTTCGAACAAGGACCATGTCCCCGAGCGAAAGCTGCGGAAGAAGGCCTACCGGTATTATCGGGAGATCGCCGCGGATTTTTCCATCATCGTCATCAAGTGGTTCAATAAGGCCGTGCAGTACATGTTCACGAAGATATTCGACGGCATCAATTACAGCATCGAAGACCTGAAAATGGTCAGGGAGGCGGCGCAGCGCGGCCCGCTCGTTTTCGTGCCGAGCCACAAGAGCCACATGGACTACCTGATCATATCGAGCCTTTTTTACGAGAACAAGATAATACCGCCGCACATCGTGGCGGGCGCGAACCTCTCCTTTTTTCCCATGGGGCAGATATTCAGGAGGTCCGGCGCGTTCTTCATGCGCCGGTCGTTCAGGGGGCTCAAGCTCTATCCCGTCATCTTCAGGCAGTATATCAAGACCCTGGTCTCGGAGGGATATTCCATCGAGGTCTTCATCGAGGGGACCAGGACTAGGACCGGGAAGCTCATCCCTCCCAAGCTGGGGATCCTCCGCTACCTGATCGAGACTATTGAAGAGGGTTACAACAAGGACATGATCTTCATCCCCATAACCATCAGCTACGACCGTATCCTGGAGGAGTCGACCTACCACATGGAGCTGAAGGGCAAGGAGAAGGAGAGCGAGTCAACCTCGAATTTCGTGAAGAGCAGGAAATTCCTGAAGCGCAAGTACGGAAAAGTCTATCTCTCCTTCAACGAGCCGATCTCCTTCGCGGAATACCGTGACGGCCTGAAGGAGGGTGAGGACGTCACCTTTTCGCTTGCCGGGCATATCATGCGGAAGATCGGCGAGATCGTGACGGCGACGCCATTTTCGGTCGCCTCGTCCGCGATGCTCCTGTCGTCGGCCAAGGGATTTACCCGCGACATACTGAGGCGGCGCGTCGGCATCATGACCGACTATCTGAAATTCGCCGGCGCGCGCATGAGCGACACGCTCGAGCGCGCGGCAAGCACAGACGAGGTCCTCGACTACGTGCTCGACTCGTATTTCCAGGACGGCATCGTGAGCGAGCCGGTTGCGGGCGTAGGCAAAGAGGGAAAGCGGGACGTGCTTCAGGGGGTGTACACCCTTAACGAAAACGAGCGTTCCCGGATCAATTTCTACAAGAACAGCATCATTCATTTCTTTCTGCCCGCGACCTTCTGTGCGCTCGCGTTCGTTTCCCGCGACACCGGCGAGGGAGTGGACGGCCAGGCGGTGGCGGACACGTTCGCTGACCTCATGGACCTCCTGTCAGAGGAGTTCGTCTATTCCGAGGCGCTGCTCGATACGTCCGCGATGATCGAGAGGGTGCTCGGCTATTTTACCGGGCGTTCGGTCATTGGCGAGTCGGGGGGCAGATACAGCGTGACGCCGGAGGGCCGGGAAGAGATCGCCCTTTTCGCCAAGGGTGTGCAGGACCTGCTCGAGGCGTATCACGCGGCCAGCGACTGCGCCCTGCAGGTCAGGAAGAGGCTGGGCCGCAAGGAGATGGTGTACGAAGTGCGCAAGAACGGCATCAAGCTCTTTCATCTCGGGGAGATCAGGTTCACCGAGTCGCTTTCCGTTCCCTATTATGAAAACGCGATCTCGCGGATGGAGCGCGCCGGCGCACTCGAGAGCGTCCAGTCGCCAAGGAAGCCGGCTGAGATACTGGTGCGAGATGATCGGATTGTTTCCGAGATGAAGAGCAGGATCGAACGATACCTGCTTCCGCTGCAGAAATTATAGATAATGCGAGGGTGAAGGTCTCCCCGGCCGACATCGAGCGGGCAGCATGCCCGCCTGCCGCCACTCGACAGGATGTCGAGAAAAAGGCGGCCTCGCGCTCCAGCCTCCCGGTCCCTCAAACGTCGTGATAGGCTATGGCTTTTATCGGTTATTAATTTCGGACCTGGTGTGCATTTTGTATCCAGGTGTTTTCTTAATGTTTGCTAAGAGTGTAATAAGGAAATGCTGACTTTCATTCCGGAAGGTCGGCGGCTTCTTTTTGCCATCCATGGCGAAGCCGGGAGCAAATGGATGGCAAAAAAATGCTGCCATTGCGACATCCATGTCGGGAACTTCTTGGGCCATCCTCGCAACGCCGGACATCGTCTGGCGATGGGTTACTCTGAACCCCCCGGACTTACTGATAACTATCGGTCCTTTAGTTGCTCTGACCCCATGGGATCACTGATAACTATCGGTCCCGGAGTTACAGTCAGCACGTGTACCTCGTCGTCGCACGGGAGATCGTGAATGCATCGGCCGGCGAGATACTCCGCTCACCGCTTCATGGCCAGAATGCTCTTTTATTTCCCGGATAAGCGCCGTGAAGCGATACGATACTATGGAATAAAGCAGAAGCTGGGCCAGATAACGCGAAAGACCTGGGCACACGCGATAGAGCATTCTTGTGAGACAAACCCGGAAATATGCCCCTACTGCGGCGCGCACATGATTGAATCCGTTGTCTTTGCCTATTTTGCCGAACGCGAGTGGCGGAAATTGTGGAAAACCCACCTGCTCCATGCCTGCTATTTCAGAATGAAGAAAGGGCCGTGATGACTAATATCACTCAAAAAATATATAATTCTCCTGCAATAAATACTAATCGCTGTTTAAATAATCTCCGGGTAGGCATTCTTTACAACTTTTTAGTAATTTTTAACAATTTTCATGGCGCGCGCGAAATTTTAAGCTTCTGTCCAGCGCTTTTTATACTAGAGAGGGCTTGATTAGAGAGGGGCCCACTCCACATATTACTCATTGTGTTCCCTGGACCCTTACTGTAGAGGACGAATTTCTTAGATAATAAATTTTTATGTAAAAAATATGTTTAAAGATTGGCATATTTATGGTATATCAGAATTTTACTGGATAAAGTATTTAAATTCATTATTTTCAATAACATAGAAAAAATTTATTGCAATATCGAGCATCATAATTTGTTGTTAATAAAAAAACACGCACATATCGGTTTATTTTATGTAATAGTTTATCATAGCGTTTTGTTGTGGGTCTTATAAAAAATTATATATAATTATTAGGAGATTTTTTGCATGAAAAAACATTTGCTTTTATTAATTGCTGTTTTATTGATTGGAACAGCTCCAGTTGCAGTTTTTGCAAATCATTTAGAGAATCCAGGCTTAAGAATTGATTGTGATGTATTTACAATTACTGTTTCAGGAGCAACGTGGAATTGTGCAGGAGAGGTGAAATATACTTTAATCCTCACACCTCAAAATGGCGGTGAAGCTATAACAATAGAAGGGGTTTTTGATGTCCCCGGCGAATTGGGTCCTGTATTGAAATCGTTTGAGAACGTGGAATTTACTGGTGAATTGGGGACAATTCCCTGCGGTGAATATACTGTAACAGGATCTGCTCAGCTGATGTGTTCATTTTATGATACATTTTCCATAGATCTTCCTGCCACGACTCTTGTTTGCGGATGCACATACGATTTCGATCCGAGGACTCCGGGATACTGGAAAAATCATCCGGAAATGTGGGTTGCTGAAGCCGGTCTCACTGCGCCAATGATGCTTACAATCGGCGGAGTGGAATACACTCAAGAGCAGCTTCTTGGAATGCTTAATACTCCAGTCAGGGGCGATGCTAAAGTCATTATGATAAAGCATCTGATTGCAGCCAAACTAAATGTCCTTTCAGGCGGGGATCCCGGCATCCAAACATCTATTGATGCAGCAGATGCATGTCTGATTAACGGCTGCAATAAGAAAGATATGCTATCTATAAAAGACGCATTAGATACTTATAATAACCTCAATCTTGAATAAGTGATGGATTTATTCTTTATTATTGGCCAGTGTAGAATTTACACTGGCCAATAATGTTTAAAATGTTCTTTTTAATCAATACTGTTAATATATTTCTTTCGCTAACTCCTGTCATCATGATCATTACTATGTTAATGTAAAGGTTAATTGCTAGAATCGAAAAATTGACATTCATGTATCGTGGAGTATATTTAACAAAGAAGATCGCTTCATGGCTGTTATTCCCATAGAATTATCAAACAAACAGGTGTTTTATGAGTAATAACATCATTCACCTGACCTGTATATTCTGCGTCGTACTTATTTTTCCCCTTGCATCAGATGCCAAATCTAATGCTGCACGGGATCTTCAGAAGAGTAATGATATCGAGATCAATGCTCCAACAATTTTTGATTTCCGCACGGCAAGCGGTAGGCGTCAAACAAACCACAGATCGTAGATCATACCCGAATTCTCTCGTTAGTAACATTATGCTGCAGCAATGCCCTTGTCTCATCCCTGGTCTCTGCGACTGGCAGATGGGTAATTTTCCCCCCGCGCGCGAAATTTCAAGCCTCTGTCCAGCGCTTTTTTTGTCAGAAGTGGCCCTAATTTGAGAGGGGGATTGCATCATATAAAATGTACTGTGTCCCCTGGGTCCATACTGGATAAGACGGAATTTCTTAGATAATTAAAAAAGGCCGGATCGAACCATCCGGCCTTTTTGCGATTTTACCACTTCACTTTTTTCCCGCCCTTGTCTATCTTTTTCCTGTTGATCGGTGTTCCTTCCCACGCGTGCCGGTACACCATGAGCGCGTCAGCGGGATAGATTTCCTCCGGATTGCTCATGCGCGCCCCGTCGAGCATGATGGCCTGCGCCAGGGTCTCGAGCACCGACTCGGGCACCACCTGGGCGCCGTTTCGGTCGCGGATCTCTTTCAGGAACCGCGGGTGCTTCCCGCCCGTGGCGTCGTGCAGGTCCTGGTTCATCTTCCGGATCAGCTCGATCGCCTTCTCGCCCCGCTCCTTCTTGGGTGTTGCCGCGTACACGTCCGGCCCGCCGATCGGGAACAGGAGCTCGCCAATGACGTCAGACGCCCGGTGCAGGCTGTACTCCAAGCCGTAGGGGAGCAGGATGCTCATTGCGGTGCCGTGGGGGACGTGGCAGATTGCGCCGACCGTGTGGCCCAGGTTGTGCACGAGGCCGACCATGGCGTTGGAGAACGCCACGCCCGCCATGGTAGACGCGGCGGCGAGCGCGGCCCTTCCCTTGAGGTCGCCCGGGTTCTTCACCACGTGGAGCAGGTTCTGGCTGATCGTCTGGATCGCCTGTATCGCGTGCGAGTCGCTGAGCGGGTTCTTTTCCATGCTGAAGTACGCCTCGCACGCGTGTGTCATCGCGTCCATGGCGGTGGATGCGGTGAGGAAGTCGGGCAGGGTCCTGGTCATGCGCGGATCGAGAACCCCGATGTCCGGCAGCATGAAGTATGAAACGAACAGCATCTTGATTTTTCGGTCCGGGTCCGCGATGACGGCCACGAGCGTCATCTCTGAGCCGGTCCCGGCGGTGGTGGGTATGACGACCAGCGGATTCAGTTTCCTCTTTACCGCGCCGAAGCCCTCATACTCGAGGAGGGACGATCCGCCCAGGGACGCAACGATGTTCACGCCCTTGGCCGTGTCAATGGCCGATCCGCCGCCGATGGCGATGATTGAATCGCATTTCTTCTGGCGGTATACCCGCGCCGCGTCGTCGACGATCTTGTAGTTTGAATCTACAGGCACATTGTCGTATACGGTGACGATTTTCAGCTTTTTCCCCATTGCTTTTTTTGCGATATCTATAAGGCCGACCGCGACCACGCCCTTGTCGGTGATGATCATGGGCCGGCTTGCGTTCATGCCCGCGAGCAGGCCTGGTATCTGTTCGAGCGCTTTATTCCCCGAAACGGTCTTTACGCGGCAGCAGAAATCATAATAACTTGGCAGTAACATAGTGTTTCCCCTTTCATGAATTATTTATAATGCGGCACGCCATTACTTATCCCACGGTATATACCCGGAGCCAGAGCAGAACCCTGTTGATCCATTTCTTGACCGGCGGCAGCTCCTTCCAGCTCGGGTACCGCTTGACAAACATCTTGGCAAGGGATTTCGGCAACAGGGTGACCAGCACGATCTCCATCGCGCGGACGAACGCAAGGGACTCGGGAAGGTCCCCGTCGACGATATAAATCCCGTGGTTGAAGGCCACGGCCAGCGGCTCGCGGAAGCTGAATATGCGGAAGGCCTCATCAATGCTTTTCATGCAGAGCTTCAGCGTTATCTTTTTCCCCCGCTTGTCGGAACCCATGTACTTCAGCTTCCCCTCTTTGTCTTTCCCGAGAATCATCGGGACGCCCAGAGGCAGGAGCCCGTAATTTACGACGAAATCGGGCATGATCTTCGCGTAGAAGAAGGGCTTGAAGGCGTCCTCTGGCAGGATGCAGAGCATCATCATGAAATTTGCCGGCAATCGGTCGAATTCCGCTCTGACGTTCTTGTCGAGTTTATACATCACCTGAAACGCCTTGCCGATCGTCCATGTCATGATGCCGATGTAAAATTGCTTTAAGAACTTGTGTCCCGGTACTATTTCCGGATATTTGTTTATATTCATGGTTCGCTCCTTTTCTGTAGTAATGTTTACCACGCGTGATCGAGGACTGCGAGGCAGTCAGCTTCGGTGTAGCGTTTCCCGCTCCGCTTTGCAGCCGCGTCTGCGGCCTTGGCGAGCAGGTGCTTCTGGATGTTGAGCTGCTGGAGACTGGCCGGCAGGGCCCGCTTCAGGTTCCCGTATATTTCAAGAGTGACCTCAACGCCCTTTATGGCCCGCTCCTTCTGGGGCGTGGCGGAATAGACCTCCATGCCCGCAGCGGCAAGCAGGAGCTCGTCCCTGAGCGCATTCTTCCTGTTCGCGATCCGCGACAGTGCGTGCGGCAGGAGTATGCCGATCAGAATGCCGGTTGATACGCCGCTGAGCGTCTCCAGCTCCTCGGCGAGCAGGCGCGCGATCCCCGGGCCGGCGTTCGCTGACGCGACCGCTGCCATGACGGAGGCGTTGGCCAGAGCAAGTGCCGCGTCCCTGTTGCCCGGCTTTTTCATGCCTTTCTTGACGTTTTCCGCGAGGTAGCGCATTGCGGGATAGGCGTACGCGTCGATCATCGGATTGTTATTCTCGTCGAGGATGGACATGGCCGCCTGCTCGATCGCGATCGCCGCGGATTGCGCCGCGCATTCCGCGCAGCAGGAGCGCGTCATACGCGGGTCGAGTATCACGACGTCCGGGAAGAGAACGTCCGATACGATGCGGCGGTTGTCGATGGTCATGATGTTGGCCGCTTCCGTACCCCTGGACGCGCCGGCGGGGACGTAGATCATCGGCTTCAGGTGGGCGGGGAGCGGCGCGCCGTCAAGGTACGGCTGCAGGGTATCGGTCTTTCCCGTGACCAGCAGGTTCACCGCCCGGGCGATATCGACGGCGGCGCCGCCGCCCAGGGCGATGATGGAATCGCACCCGCGCGACCTGAAGAGCGTGGCGCCCCGCTGCGCCAGGGTTATCCCCGCGTAGTCGTCAATCTCATCGAAAAACGCGCCGATGACGGTCACGGAGTCGTAGAAGGACTTCATGAAAGTCTTTTTCAGGCCGCGCTCCGTGACTTTCCGGGACGCGATCACCAGCGGCTTGCGCGCATCATAACCGGTAAGCTCGAACGGGATATTGTCGAGAGCGCAATTGCCCGATATTATCTTTGACTGGTTGAAGAATTCGAAGTTTGTTTGTATCTGCATGGTTGTTCCTCGCTCGTTATTAGTGTGATATCGCATTGCGACGGCTCATTTTATCTCGATGCCGAGACGCTTCAGAGTCCGCTTTTTCGGAATGCCGTTTTCGTCATAGCCCCGGCTTCGGTAGTATTTTCCGAGCATGGTCTCGAGCGGTACGGAGCGCTCCTCGGCGTCGCATGCCCTCCCCTCGGTGAGGAGGCGGAGGGGCAGGGTGTCGTCCTTTTTCGATATCCCCTCGCGGACATTCATCCAGCGCTCGAGCACGTGCGTGCGCTCCCCGGCTTTTATGAACCCGAGCATACCGAGATAGGGAACATAGGTCTTTCCCAGGATGGAGTGCCAGGTCTCCGGATACAGGCTCAAGTCCATCAGGTTCAGAGCCACGGGGGCGATGTTCTGCACCAGCACTTTCAGCAGCGGGAAGGGGGATACCTTGACCAGGAATGGCTGCAGCATCACCGCATAGGACGTGAACTGGCAAATGTGAAGAGAGTTTACTCCCGCGAACAGGTTTTCCATGTATTTCACCATGTAGTGCTTCCACCGCGTCGCGTAGGGGTTCGCTATGTTGAAGATAATCTCGAGTGCGATCACGTATGAGGAAAGGTGGCACCCGCCCCGGTTGGCGACGGCGTACCCGAGCCCGTGCCCGAACGAGCCGCGCGGCTCATATCCCGGAAGCTCCATCCCCTTTACGTGCATTGCAAAGTCCTCTCCCCCGTATTTCTTTGAGGCCAGCCGTGATCCCTGGGCCAGATCCTTGCCGATGCCTTTGCAGAGGGCGATGTCCCGTATCATTTCGCCGACGCCTTCAGGCGAGCCGAACTTGAGGTTCGTCTTAATGAGGCCCTTTTCAGTGGCCTCCATGGCCCATGCCAGCGTTCCGCCTGTCGAGATGGTGTCAATGCCGTATTTCGAGCAGAGCTCGTCCCATTCGGCTATGATCACGGGATCGAAGATTTCGAGGTTGCTGCCGAGCAGGTGCACGGTTTCATATTCCGGTATGTGCTTTTCTTTTCCGTTGATCGTGCCCTTGTGGCCGCACATGATGGGGCAGGGCTTGCAGGTGTCCCATTTTGTCTTGAAGCGCTCGGCCATGGCCTCGCCCGAGATCTTGTGCGTCTCGCCGTGCGAGCCGCCGGTGAAGTTTCGGACCGGGATTGTGCCGGTGGTGTTGCACAGGTTCGTGGCCGAGTTGGTACCGTAACTGCGGTACGAACCGGCGGTCACCATGTTGTTGGCAATGTATTTGAAAAATTTCTTGTTTGTCTTTGCGAAGAACTTTTTATTTTTGGGTACGATTTTAAATTCGCCGCCCTTGGCCACGATCCCCTTGACGTTTTTCGAGCCCATGACCGCGCCCATGCCGCCCCTGCCGATGAACCGGTGGCCCGAGCGCATGTTCGCGAACCGCACCAGGTTTTCCCCCGCCTGGCCGATGACCAGCGAACCTGATCCTTCCTTCAGGAGTGCCGTTTCCGCGACATCGGTGTCCTTGCCCCAGAGGGCCTTCGCTGACTTGAACTCGACTCCTTTCGAGTCAATGACCAGATAGACGGGCTCGCGGGATTTCCCCTTGAGAATGATCGCGTCCCACCCCGATGTCTTCGCTGCCATGCCGAACGCACCGCCGCATGACGAGCAGTTCATGATGCCGGTGAGGGGCGACTTGGTGATCGCCTCGAAGCGGCCGGAGCATGGCGCGCCGCTGCCGAGTATGACCCCCATGGTAATGGCGATCATGTTGTCCGGGCCGAGCGGATCAACCCCCGGCTCCATCCTGTCATAAAGGAGCTTGAGTCCCATCCCCTTGCCGCCCAGATACATCTTCAGGTCTTTCTGGCTGATTTCGTTAATTTGGAATTTTCTCGCGGTAAGATCGATTTCGAGAATACGGTTACTGGTGCCGATTAGTTCCTGCATAATGCGTCTCCTGGGATAATTTATAACTAATAAATAAGTTCTTTATATTTTTATTTTTCAGGTGTTTACTATCCACCGCCAGACGGCTTGAGTATGGTGATCTCATCTCCGTCCCTGAGCTTCGTCCATCGGGTTATCCTCCGGCCGTCTCTTAAATATAAATACGGATATGACGTATTTACCCCTGCAGATTTCAGCAGGTATTTGAGTCGTTTTCCCGGAGAAATTGTCATAATAATGCCTTTCCCGGGATCATAATCGCGTAATTTTATTTCTTTATCTATGTCGGAGAAGAATTTAACGCGAACAGATATATTTTTATCTCTCATTCACCGGACTCTTACGGACTACCTAACAAGTTAATTGATTAATTTCAACAATATTTCAGTCTGACTGGTCGGTAATTAAAAAAAATTTTACATGCGTAAAATATGAAGTTTTGTATGGAAGCAGCGGCAGTTGTGCCATATGAATTATTTTACTCTGACCCCGGGGGCCGGGCGGCATAGTGGACCGTGCTGTCCACCTGCACACCTATGGCCCGGATGCCCTGGAAGAGCGTGTTTTCGGCGGACATGGTAGGTGTTGGTTTAATGTTTCTGTGTTGCGTGATCGGGAGCAGGTGCTATGAGGTTGGTGCGCCCTGATACTTTTTCGATTGTGCACGGGTCGATGCGGTTTGGGTTTTATTGCCTCTTTTGGTTCTCTGGGCGCTGGCCTGTGCGCTGATTGAGTTTGGCCGTCTTATCTGGCAGGCGAGGGTATCATAAGTGAATGGGATTATTGTATCAGCTTCTTGATTCTGCATAAGCTGCGATGCGGATGTTCGGGGTGAGGATGTAAGGATTGTATTCAAAATACGGTTGGCGATTGGAAACAAGAGGAGAATAAACAGGATTCTCCGTGATTTTTTTATATTGACTGATGGGTATTCAATGGTTCATTCCTTTTTTAAGCCGGCACCGCGGTAAATGAAGAAATCATTCAGCTCTTAGTAAAAAAAATTGTCACATGGACAGTGGTATATACACATAACAATAAATAGATAAGTTTCGGGGTCAGAGTAATCTGTTTGTCTCGTATTTTGGGCATTGAGTTGCCCTGTCTAGCCCGCCCCGTGTGTCTTCTGGTGAATCGTAATATGTTTGATGGTGCGAGGTTGCGCGCGTGCGTTGCTCACTTTTTGTGTATTTATTTATCATAATCCTGTCGATATGCCTTTTCTCTGCCATGGGATTGGCGGAAACCGATTCTTATAATAAACCGGGCATTATCATACGGGGGGAGCGCCCAAAGCAGATGGTGTCCCGCAGGTCCATGACCGCAACGGAGATAGAGGAGACAACCGCGTCGCTGGGCGACCCGATGAGCGCGCTGACGATATTCCCCGGCATTGAGAGGACGACCGGACTGACAGGCAACCTGGTTTTTCGCGGTCTCAGGCCAGAGCACAACCGCTATTACATTGATTCGATGCCCGTTCCGTATCCCGTGCATTTTAACGGCGAGCACATGGTGCTCTCAACCCGCATAATCAAGTGCGTGGACGTGTACTCTTCCGCTTTTCCTGTCCAGTACGGCGGAGCGCTGGCGGGCGTGGTGGAAATTACGACCGATGACGATGTCACGAAGTTCGGCGGATCTATTGATGTAAACATGATATCGAATTCCCTGTTTTTCAGAGTGCCCATTGCCAGGCGTCTGCCGCCGGATGAAAATGGGGATTTCAAAAAAGCAACAAATGGATACATCATGTTCGGTGGTCGATATAATGGCCTTAAATACATCCTTGACAGCATGATATATCAGGCCCTGCACCCGAAGGAAAAGAGGCAGGAGGCCGGTAATTATATGTCCGACTATAAGCTGGAATACTGGGATTACCAGATCAAGGCGCATTATGCTCTGGATAAAAAAAATTCGGTCTCGGTTATCGGCATCGGGGCCGGCGACAATGAATTCAGGTCGATTGACAACGATAGAGATGAAAGGAAATTGCAGATGTTTCACAACCAGGGGTTGTACTATAATTACCGCGGCGATCGTTTTAAAAACCGCCTTCTGCTGTATAATTCATGGAGTGACCGGAGATTATATAAAAAAACCATCACGTTTATGTATCTCTTTGAATTGACAAATGCATGTATGCGCACTTATTTCGGATCGAAAAAATCTAATCCAAACATGGCGGGTGTAAAAAATGCTTTTGAGGTCGACTTGATAAAACATCACGCCCAGCTCAGGGGCGAGATTGAATACAGGTATACGTATTACGATTTTCATGGCAAAAACGATGCGGGATACAATTATATTTTCATCGATACATCCGGTTCAACCGGCACACCCTATGGCATCCAGATACATTATCCATATTCGATACATATCAACAATCATTCACTGGGCGGCTATCTCGATAATCGCATTACCTGGGGCGGGCTTGAAGTGACGGCCGGGGCGCGATTTGATTACCTGAAGCGATCCAATATGGCAACTATCGATCCTCGCGGTTCAATGACGTATCGGTTTGATTCCGGGACGACCCTGGCAATCGCCGGCGGCATGTTTGCATCCTTTTTTCAGGACAATCCGGAAGCCCTTTTTGACGAGGATCCGCAGTACGCGAGGGCCCATTATGCGAAACCGGAGCGAGCCGCGCATGCGGCTGTTTCGCTTGAGCAGAAGATCGATCTTTTTACTCTCTCGATCGAGGTGTTTTACAGTTATCTGCGCGATCTTTTCGAGACCTATCCGCACATGGGAAGAAACGGCTCTTTCAGGATCGGTCTCAACCGGGGAAGACTGCGGTCGTACGGGCTTGAGTTTCTCGCACGGAAGGAAAAAAGCGGGGGGCCAATAACCTGGTTCGGATGGCTCGGATACTCTCTGACCTTTTCACAGGAGCGCTCGGGTCTCTTTCTTCCTGCATTTGTACTTCTCGATCCCTCTTCTCCACTTGTTATTGGCTCATTAGGCATGATCGGCTCGCTGTACGGTAATGACTATTATAATGAAAATATGTACTGGTGGTATGTGCACAATATTCACATAGCGGATATCAGCGGCTTCAGGTGGATAAACGCGGAATATGAGCGAAGGCATTCCCTGAAGATCATGCTTGGCATGGCGTGCAAACGGCATACGGTCAGCGCGAGGTTCCAGCTGTACAGCACGTTCCCGCATACCACCATTCTGGCGAGTTGTGATCTGTTTGGTGGCGGTTCGCCCTATATACCGGTATACAACCCAAAGAGGAATACCGGGCATTTCCCCGTGAATCACAGGCTGGATATTCAGTATGATTACAAGTGGGAATATGATCGGGGTTATGTCAGGTTATATCTTGGTGTTATTGATTTATTAGCTCCTGTTAACAATACTGTTAACGGTTATAAAGAATTTAATCCACTAATTCCTTACATCCCCGGGAAAAATCCTGAAAAATTTGTTTCACATGAAAAAGACGGCAGTTATAGCGGGCTTGATGGTGTCGCGCCGTACCTGGGGTGCGAGATAACATTTTAATTGGCTGCGTTTATGCTCTGCTTTTCAGTGGGAGGGCGCTGTTTATTCGTTACAGTATCACATCCTGACCCCAACAAATTCAGTTGAGATGCCCATCCTCATTCTTTTCAATACATCTCATGGTGTTTGATAAATTTACGATGTATAATGTATACCACCCGGAATCACAAAAAATTTTGTGCGTTTCTGGCTGCGATCCGCACTTAATACCATCGAACATCAATTATCTAGTTTTCGACTATACCTTTAAAAAATTTATTATTTGGGGGGATTATCATGAAAAAATGTCTCAGTTCATTGTCAGCGGTTCTCCTGCTGATAGCTTCAATCGCTTGTTCCGGCTGCGGAAACGAAAGCGATAATGGCGGCCTCGAACTCCTGCCGCTCCTGTCATCCGGGAGCAACAGCGTTTCCGGAAGCCCCGCGAATATTGCTGCCGCCGGCGCGGCGGTAACCGGCATAACCGGAACCCTGACGTCATTTCAGAGCCAGGTTATGGAATCGGGCGGCGGCAGCGCATCCATCGCAAAAAATTTTGTTGAGAATAATGTGCTTCCCGATGTCAAAGCACGCGTGGCGGACAGGATGGCAGCTATAACCGCCGGGTGTGACGGATCAGTGCAGGCTATTAATGATTCATTCACCGGCGTGTATTCCGAGGAAGGGCTTACCGTTGAACCGGATCTGACCGTTACCGGCACCTATCAGTGCACCACGAACAGCGACGGCTCGACCACGACCCGCTATGTGATCAACCTGCTGGGCAGCATCACCACCGTGTTTACGGATAAAACCGTATGCGTGTTCGGCGTTGATGATTATGTCAATAACGGAAATTACAACTTTGTTGAGCAGACGTTGAATGGGACAGTCACCGTCGACTCCATTCATGACAGCATGGAACTTTCCATGACGATGCTTTCAGAAACCGAGGGGAGCGTGCAAACATCGGTTATGACTATGTCGGGAAGCGGGTCATCGAGCAGCCACGCCTCTTCGTCCGGCCTCTCGGTGGACGGCGCCGATCCCGTGAGCTTTGATTTAATTATCAGCAATACGAGCAGCTCGAGCGGGAGCATGACGTATACCTATAATACTGAAACCCATGCCTTTAGTTTGGATCCGATGGAGTCGACCGGCACGCAGACCCACTCCATTAACGGGACCGTCAATGGCGGGGATGTTTTCATCCACTACCGGTTCAATGCAGATGACTATAAGGAATACATTGCCGCCCTGAATGAAACTTCATGCAGCAACAGCAATCTCGGTACAGCCACGTGCACGATTGACGGCGCTGAAAAAACCTACGAGGTGAATATGGTGGTGCTGTCAGCGGATGCATGCATGTTGATCGGGAGCACTCCGGGCGGCACTCTCGATAACATGGAGATGCTCAGCATCTATATGGGCGACGGATCCGTAGGCGATCATAACCTGAGCTCGATCATGGACAATGAGTATATCAGCTACATGAGCATGGCCGATTCAATTATGACAAGCCTGTTCGGGCTGACAGCCGCATATGGCGGCTCATCAACGATCCATGTCGACGTGAACGATGATTCCGCGATTGAGGGTACCTTCTCGGGAACGGTGTGCGAGTCCGGGGGCACCAACTGCAAGGTGATTACGGACGGGCAATTCACCGCGAGGAAGCCGATGATGTCTCTGTAAGCATGGCAGCCGGCCAGCTGTTCCGCGAAGCCGCCCGGATAGGGCGGCCTCTTTTTTTCCTGAAGTGAAGGAAGAGGCCGGTATAATCGACCGCCATAATCATGGGAATGCTTATGCATCGGTATCACGGCCTCGTATCCGCATCATAAAAATTATTCTTGATTGGCGTGAGGATGACATGTATCCTTGTCCCTGTTTAAGCAGGGACATAGTGTAAAACGGGGACCAACTATATGGAAGGATCTGTATTTTTCGCCTTCGGGCTTACCCTTTTTGCCGGGCTTTCCACAGGTATCGGCAGCCTCATAGCGCTCTTCGCGAAAACAACGAACAAAAAGTTCCTTTCACTTGCGCTCGGGTTTTCAGCTGGCGTGATGATCTATATTTCCATGGTGGAAATAATAGCAAAGGCCAGGGACTCCTTTATAGCGGTTATGGGGGTGAAGGCCGGTTCATGGATGACGGTCGCGGCGTTCTTTTCGGGCATGCTTATCATCGCCCTGATTGATAAAGTTATTCCATCGGACGAGAATCCGCATGAAGTCCACTGCGTGGAAGAGATGGGTACGTCGTGTACGGAGGCGCATAACGGCAGGCTCATGCGCATGGGGCTTGTGGTGGCGCTGGCCCTTGGCATACACAATTTTCCGGAGGGCCTGGCGACCTTCATGGCAGGCCTGCAGGACCCGAGGATCGCCGTGCCCGTAGCCGTGGCAATCGCCATCCACAATATTCCCGAAGGAATTTCCGTTTCCGTGCCCGTGTTCTACGCCACGGGCGACAGGAGAAAGGCCTTCATCTATTCCTTTATGTCAGGCATAACTGAGCCCCTGGGCGCGCTCATCGGCTATCTGATACTTCGTCCCTTCATGAACGAGGCGGTATTCGGCTTTGTCTTTGCAGCCGTGGCCGGGATCATGGTCTTTATTGCCCTTGACGAGCTCCTGCCATCGGCGCGTGAGTACGGCGAGCACCACCTGTCAATTTACGGTCTGGTACTGGGTATGATGGTGATGGCAGTGAGCCTGCTGTTTTTTTTATAATCCGGGGTCAGAGTAAGTTATATACCGATAACTATCGGTTCGGGAAGTTTCCCGGGCCCCTGCAAACAGTCTTCGCGGCCTGCGGCACAGGTTTAAGCCCGGAATTCTAAAAACGTCCTCGGCCGCTCAGCCTTGTTTTGCAGGGGCCTGTCACACTGTAGAGCAAAATTTTTAAAATGATGGGTCTCATATTTTAATCTGATCCCCGGAATCTACCGATAACTATCGGTTCCAGAGCAGCCCTGCTAACCGATAACTATCGATATCGAATTCTCCGCTCGAAAAACGACCAGCCCCCGCGGCTCACTTCGCTTTACGTTCACATGTCATGGGTTAAAAGAACCTCTGTTTCGCCCGGTCAAATTATGACAGATCAGCACCAACGATTTCATAATTTTTTTTGAAAAATTAAAATTCTTTGTCCTGACCGTTCTTTTCCCCCTACTAAATTCATAAGCAGGTTCTTGGATTGATATAGATCTGCCATACATAAACAAATTGATAGAGATACTGGAGGGTTTGTGTTATGCGGTATATACGGCAGCTGGTAATTCTTTGCGCTTTTTTGATAATTCTTCCATTAGTTAATGATGCGTTCCTATATGCGGATGTAAACCCGGATGGATCATTCGGCTATTTGGTCCAGATTAAAATTCCGGACGGCGCGAGCGGGATGCAGCCCGCACTGGCGCTGTCATATAATTCCAACCGGGGTGATGGGATCGCGGGAAGGGGCTGGCACCTGTCCGGGTTCCCCGGGGTGACGAGGGACCGCGCTTTCACGCTCTGCTACAACAGGAACGACAGGTTTATCGGCCCGAATGGCAGGCTCGTGAAGGTCGACGAGTATTATCACCACGAGGAAGAGAATTATTCCCGTTTCAAGGCCGTTGATGAAACAGCAGCAGGTCCGGGCTCGTGGATCGAGACCAGGCCGGACGGGACACGGCTTTTCTACGGGAGCGCCGAGAATTCCAGGTCGTATGCGGCCGATCGTCCCGGCGCGGTAAGGCTGTGGGCCCTTGACGCGGTCGAGGACCTGCACGGGAATTTGTACCGGATCGAGTATATCCATGACAGGGGACAGTGCTACCCATCACGCGTCATCTATACGCTCGGCAGCGGCATTTCCCGGTATCGTGCGGTTGATCTGGAGTATGAGGATCGTCCTGACGCTGCCATCTCTTATGAGCAGCACACGAGCGTTGTCACCGCGCTGCGGCTGAAGCGTATCACGGTGACGAGCGGAATTGTCGATATATTCGGCGTAACTCTCGGCGGAGACATGGTGCGTGAATATCATCTAGAATATGAAGACGGCGGTCCCGTACCCGAAAGCAGGCTGGTCAGGGTGCGCGAGACAGGCGCGGAAGGGGGAGAACTGCCGCCTCTCGAGTTTGAGTATGATCATGCCGGTGACCCTGTGGCGTTTAAGGCCTCATCATTCGTGCCATGGGACAGATATAACACCTCGGTCGGTACCTGGCTGGGCGGCGATATCAACGGCGACGGCCGCCCGGACCTATTTCATGTCGTGTCGCCGCTCCTCGGGGCGAAGCACGTGAACGCGCACATCTCGAACGGCGACGGCACCTTCTCTGCGCCCGCACGGGAATACGTCCCCTGGAAGGGATACGACACCGCGTCCGGCGAATGGCAGAGCGGCGATTTCAACGGGGACGGCAGGACCGACTTTTTCCATATTGTCAGGCCGTTTTTACTGAATGCATATGTGAATATCTGGGCCTCGAACGGAGACGGCACGTTCGAGGTCACCCGGTTCGATCCGGTAAAGGGCTATCCCGCGAGCAGGGGAAGATGGGTGTGCGCTGATGTAAACGGCGACGGCAGGACCGACATGGTGCATCTCTATCCAGAGGGCGGAACCGCGTGCATGTTTCATTTCAATACCTGGCTCGCGGACGGAGAGGGCGGTTTCAGCATGACGGCCTTTGATCTGCGCTATTCCGGAATTCCGGACATCGCGCTCAGGCTGCTTTTCGCGTCCTCGTCATCGGTCCAGCATGCGGTGCCCCTGCAGGCATGCGACATGAACGGCGACGGCCGGGACGATTTCACCATGGTCTGGTTCGGGGAGACGCCGCTCCTGCCGGAAGTGATGGTCTACACCCTCATCTCGAATGGCGATGGTACCTTCCGCACCGCCGGCTTTCGTCCCCCTGACGGTTCAAATATCGATCGGATCGCCCTCAATACTATGGGCAGGTACGGTGTGCAGCTCCTTACAGGCGATTACAACGGCGATGGCCTTGCAGACCTGCTCCTTGGCAGCCTCCGGAAAGACAGGTCGTATCTTCTCCTGTCCAGGGGAGATGGAACGTATGACGCCCGCAGCGCGTCATCGGACGGCGCTGGTTACGACCGCGGCACATGGGAAAACGCGGACGTTAACGGCGACGGTATGTTCGATGTCATCCACGCCGTAAAGTCAGGCCTGAATGGACATGTCATATACACATGGCTTTCCAGGGGGGATGGGGGGTTTTCCGTGCAGTCGCACACGCTTTCCTCTGAATATCCGGTAGCGGACGGCCGTATCATCGCGGGGGATTTTACCGGTGACGGCAGGTGCGACCTGGCGCATATTCGGACCACTGCCGGTAAAAACAGGATAAACGTGCTCACTGCCGGCCCGTCCGGCACGGGACTTATCAACTGCCTGCGCGACGGCATGGGCGGGACGGTCGGGATCGAGTATACGCCCGCCTGCGGCGTCCCGGGCGCGGTCAGGCCCGAAGGCTTGTCCTATCCCTACGTGGCAAACACGGGCTTCCGACATCTGGTGACCGGGACTACGGCCCAGGACGGCAGGGGCGCCGCGTATAAAACGGGATACGAGTATTCCTGCGGCATGGTGTATGCGGGCGCCCGGCCGGAGCGAAAGGATCTCCTGTTCGAGAGCTTCGCGGTCCTCACCGGGCCGGCTTCTTCCCCTGAGCGGGCCGTGACCCGGTTCGTGCAGAATGACCACCTGCTGCACGGGAGCCCCCTGTGCGCCGAACAGTACGCCAGGGACGGCTCGCTGGTCAAGCGCGTCGATTATACGTATTACGAGGACCCGGCGACGCGCTTCGGGACCATGCGGGCGCTGCAGAAGTCCGTACGACAGGTCAATTTCGATCACGGGCATGAGGTCACGGTCGGCGTAAAGGAATACTGCTACGACGATTATGGCAATGTCATTCGAACGGAGGATTATGCGCAGGGAACGGAGACGGTCGTCGTCACGAATACGTATGCGATTGACGAATCGGCATGGGACCTGCGGAGGCTCGCGGAGACGGTCACTGCGGCAAACGGGACAGAGACGCAGCGGCAGAAGTTCATGTATGCTGGAAACGATTGTTCAGAAGTGCAGACCTATTATGCCACCGGCGGCAGGTGGCTTTCTGTCGCTTACGGGCACGACGAAAACGGGAACAGGATCATGACAAGGGACACGCTCGGACGCGCCACTTGTATCGAGTATGACGGGCAATACCGCGCGTATCCGGTCAGGTCGATTGACGCGATGGGCCGCGCCGTGACCGCTGAATTCGACCACCGGTTCGGCACGAAGATTTCCGAGACCGACCTGAACGGGAACACCACGCGCTACGAGCATGATCAGTTCGGCCGCGCCGTGCGCGCGATTGAATCCGGCGACGAGTGGACCGTCGCAACGGTATATCATTTCACGGGCGACGCGAGCACGCAGTACGTCGAAACAAGGGTCAGGGACCGCTCCGGCGAGGGATTCCATTACAAACGCCGGTATTTTGACGGCATGGGACGCGATTACCGGACCGTGCAGAAGGCCCACCGCTCTGATGGCGCGCAATATGACCAGGCCGTGGAGGTCGAATATGACGAAAGCGGGCGAAAGATACGCGAGAGCCTGCCGCATCTTGTCGGGACATATGACGAGCCGGTCAACTATATCACCTACACGTATGATGCGCTGAACAGGCTTTCGTGTGTGGAATATCCCGACGGCTACAAAAAGCAGACATCCTATTACGACCTCGGCGGAGGGAAGTACGCGGAATCGGTCAGGGACAGCGTCCACCCCGGCAGGGAATATGCGGTTATACGCGACGCGCGCGGCCGTGTGGTGGAAAAGCTTGAGCCCAATAATGTGCGCATCGCGTACGGGTATGACAGCGCCGGTCTGTTGACGTCGCTGGTGAACACGGACGGGCTCGAGACGAGGATATGCTACGATTCCCTGGGGCGAAAAACCTCCATCACCGACCCGGACACCGGCATCTCATCGTACGCCTATGACGACGCGGGGCGGCTTTCATGGTCGCGGGACGCCAGGGGAAGCATCGTGCGATACGAATACGACGGTCTCGACAGGATCGTGAGGATCGATCATCCCGATGATACGCCCGACGTAACCTATGAATACGACGATCCGGCGGTTGCCAACGGGATCGGGCGCGTATCGCGCATCGATGACGGCGTCAGCGTGTCCTCGTTTGCCTATGACGCCAAGGGACGCGCTGCTGTGAAGGCGCAGGCGATCGACGGAAGGACATTCGTGTTCAGGATGGATTACGACGAGGCGGGAAGGGTGACGCGGCTCACCTATCCGGACGGGACTGCCGTTGAACGGGAGTATTCCGATGCGGGCGGATTGAAGGCGCTCAGGTGGGATGGTCACGCGGTGGTCAGCTACGGCCGCTTCAGGGACGGGGAGGAGGCGGGGATAGAGAACAAGCTCTACCGCCTCACGGGCGAGGGGATCGAAAGCGAGATCGAGTACGACCCGAAGACCGGCAGGCCCGTCCGGATCGTATCGCGCAGGGAGCGGGGCGCCGGCGAGCCGGTCGAGGACGTCGAATACCGGTACGGCGGCTCCGGCAGCGTTGAGGCGATTGTCGACAATCTCGACCCGTCGAAATCCCAGGCATTTTCCTATGACGCGCTGGACCGGGTGACATCGGCCGACGGCGTGTACGGACACGCGGAATATCGCTACCTGAACAATGGCAATATCCTGATCAAGGAAGGGCTTCGCCTGCAGTACGATCCTGACCATCCCCATGCCGTGTCGTGGGACAGCGAAGGAAACCGGTATGAGTACGATGCAAACGGCAACATGGTGCGTCGCGGGGGGAGCGATCTCGCCTATGACGCCGTGAACCGGCTGGTGTCGATCTCGCGCGACGGCGTTGAGACTGCCGCGTACGCGTACGATCACGCGAACAACAGGGTCAGAAGGAGCGTGGCGGGCGGCGCGGTGTCCTATAACGCTGACCGCTTGTATGAAGTCACGGTCGCCCCCGGCGGCGGCGAGCGGCACACAAAATATTTCTACGGGATCAAAAACGAGCTGGTCGCGCAGATGACCCGGGAGAACGCCTCGCTGGTCGCCCTTGACGACCCGCGGATCATCGGGGCCTATTACGCGAAGGACACCCTGAATGGCCTGTGCGGGTACGCGTGCGGTCTCCTCGGAAGCCTGAGCAGGGACCCGGATACCTACCGCTGCTGCGCCGCGGCGCTTTTGCTTATGGCCCTGACCGCGCTGCTCGGCTTTTTTGTAACGTCCTGCCGGGCGAGGCCGCGGCGCAGGCCGGGAGCGCCCCTCTGGGCGACCATGACCGCGCCGGCAGTCTGCTTTTGCGTGTTCGCGGTGTTCGGGCTGTTCGGGTGCGTTGATTTTCTCGATACCGGCAGCGACGGCGAGCCGCCCTGGGCCGCGGTGCTTGCCGGCGGCGACGGCGGCGCCGAGGGGCCCGCCCGGGGCATGTATTTTTTTCACCCGGACCATAACGGCAACATAAGCTATATCGCCGACGACCGCGGTGAGGTCGTGTGCCGGCTCCATTACAGGCCGTACGGTGAAACCGCGTCCATGACCGGCGTCGACCCGGCGCGCTACAAGTTCAATACGCATGAGCTCGACGCGGAGTCAGGGCTCTATTACTGCAACGCGCGCTACTATGACCCGGGCATTGGCAGGTTCATCACGCCCGACACCATCGTGCCCGACCCGGGCCGTTCGCAAACCCTGAACCGCTACATGTACGTCGAGGGGAACCCCGTGAGCCTGAACGATCCGACCGGCACGCGCGCCACCTGGCAGCTGGACCTGTACGCGGAATACCAGATGGCCCTGTGGCAGCGGACGACGGGGAAGCAGCCTTTTCAGGGAAATTTTTTAGCAGATATGGTCAATTCTTTAATTGATTCACTTACAGGTATAATATCTCTGGTAAATGGCGGTGGTTTTGGCTTTCTTGCGCATTGGATGAATACATTTAAAATTTTTGATATTTCATTGTCGTATTCATATAAAGATGGTTGGGGGCTAAGTAAAGAAATATCATTTGGTGGGAAAAGTAGTTTCATTAATGGTTCAATTGGATTACACTGGCAGCAGCGCGGTCCTAATGGTGGTTTAAGTGTTTATGGTAGTGTCTCATTTAATTATAAGAATCTTTCAATTGGATTGACAACATCGTATAATTTAAATAAACATACAGTCGCATATAGTTTGCGTTTAAGCATCAGTGGTGAAAAAGGTGCTATTGGAATCGGTTATAATTGGCTTACCGATGGGCGAAATGGTAAATTGTTGCATCATGGAATTTCTGGGTATGCAGGAATTAATTTAAGAGCATTAATTGGTAATATCCCTACAAGTTCGATAACTGTTTTTGGCGAAAAGGGAATCCCGCTGGGTAAAATACTGACTCGATATATGCCAATAAAATTCTTATCACCGGGGGATTTGCCGGTCTTTGGCTTTCAGGAGAGCGGTCATTTTTTATCTGAAGATTCTTTCGGGTGTCAGGTCCTGGCTGCTTTAGGGCTTCAGCCAACGGCGATTTTACACGATTCAATGGTCACGATGGCTGATTGGTCTAAAAATAATCCTATGTTCTGGTTTAGTATGCCCTTGTGTTTTTTTGCTAGTACACCAGTAGCAATATCAAATAATACATATTATCAGGGATATCTATCTTGGCTGAGAGGATTTTAAAAGTAAAATATACCTCATGAATTTTTATGTTAAACAAGGAAAATTATTATGGTCCGTGTGTTATTAATATCGTGTCTTACAATAATTCTATCATCATCATCTGTTTATAGTAGTAATGCTACGAGCTCAAATAATTATTTATTAGCAACTAATACCTTTGAGGATGCGGTAGCAGATGACACCGATTATAAAGAACATAAAACCAATAATAATTCAGATAAGATTGAAAATTGTTATACAATATTGGGATTATCTTATGCTTCTTCGATGATTGGAGTCGGAGCCGGGATGGTCGGTGGTTTGTTTTGGGCTTTTTATAGTAAAGATAAAAAAATTAGCATGGGGATCTGTATTTCCGGATGTGGCTTGTTTTTGATTGGTGGGATTGTCGGTATTATCACTTCAAATACTTATTGTAAAAAAATAAATGTTTCTTCCGGGAATAGTTTTTTTGATAAATACGATTTTGTTTTTAATTGCAACCTTAAAAAGAAAAATTATATGCTGGCATTTTCGTTTAAAATATAATAAGGTTTTGGCGATATTTAGTATATTTGATCGAGAATGTGTTTTGCGCATGAAACAATTCAACTGGATTCTTGTTGCACCTGCCGGCCTCGGCAATTCGTGTCGCGAACAAAAAGCCATTGACCTGATGACCCGTGATTTTTTCAGCGGAGTGGATCTGAAAACATTACATTGACGCGGCCGGGCGCGCAAATAGAATTGATAAAAAAACAGAATTATGTGGAGGGTTTGTCATGAGATCAATGCTGTGTGCATTGGCGTTATCGATACTTGTATTTTTTGTCGGGTGCACAATTCATTCATTGGCCCCGGGCTATACGTTAATAGCTGAAAAAGAATCCATTGTCATAGGTGGCCTCAAGCTTCCTCAAGATGTGATACCTTATGTTAGTGGGCCCATGTATGGTGCGGAAGGCGCAATGCGGATTAATACAATCATTGGCAGGAATTATCGAGAATACAAGGTGGCCCCGGTTCTTGATGGGAATGTATGGCGCTTTGTCATTGCCCTGCCCCAGGGAAGGTACAGGATAACCGATATATACTGGGGCGAATTAGAAGGCAGCATCAATGGAATTTTTAATGTATATGAAAATGGCAAGGTCTATTATATCGGCCTCCTCGACGTAAAACGCTCCTCTCGTAGAATGATCAAGTTTTTTGCTTTCAGCGACTATCCGAATTTCCCTCTGGAGTACAAGATTCTCGATGATTTTGCAGATGCACTACGGTATTATAAGCAGGCCTATCCGGGCCTGCCGCATGATGTTGAAAAATCGATGGTTTATTATAAAAAGGACTGGGACAGGTCCTACAACCAGTTCACTCCGGCCAGGTAGGCCTGGCCGGATCCGGTGTTCAATCAAAAGCCCCTGCTGTCAGGGGCTTTTTTATTGGGCCTGTGATGCCATGGGGTCAGAGTAAAGCTGGGTGAGAGTGAGACGTATACCGATAACTATCGGCAACTTACTTCGCCTTCTTCTCGTAGTTCCTCAGCTTTTTCAGGAGTTCGTCGCGCCGCGCCTGGAGTCTGGTGCCCTTGAAGACGTCCTTGACCTTCATCGGCTTGTCGAACTTCGCGATCTCCTCGAACTTGAGGCTCGCGTATTTCGCCTCCCGGATTTCGTCGAGAGAAGGGAGAATGATGGCGTAGAGGGAGTAGGGCGTGTGGATCAGGGAGTGCCCGCGTCCCAGGTACGCCTCGGAGAAGCCGCCGTCGATGTTGATGGAGCGGCCGTCGGGGGAGGCGATCTTCTCGCCCTTCATCACGTCCACGGGAGTGTGCCCGTACACGATCCGCTCCGCGCCGAACTCCTGCATGATAAGGTCCATGAATTCCTTCTTCTTGAGGTTCTCGCCCCAGTGGAGGGTCTTCTCCTTGTGTGTGACCTTGTCCTTGAAGAAGTAGCGCTCGAAGGTCTTCATGGCGTGCTTGCCGAAAAAGGGAGACTTGGGCCCGCACCAGAGGTAGAACATGACCGCCAGCTCGAACGGGTCCTGCTCTGATCCCTCCAGGTAATGATTGCCGACATTTTTCACCATCTTCTCGATATGATCGAGAAGCTCCTTCCCCTTCTTGCCGAAGAGCTTGTCAAACTTTCCTTCCTCGGTGCTGGGGATAAGCGCGTGGATGTTGAGCAGGTAGTTGTTCACGTGGTAGAGCTTGCCGTGCTCGAAGAGATAGCGCATCAGGTCCTTGATCTTCGGGCTGGTGGTGAACTGCCGTGCCAGGTCGTCAATCACCTCGGCCTCCTCGGCTGTCAGCTCCAGGGGCCTTTCCAGGTTCAGTGTGGGGAAGTGAGTGTCGGTGAGTCCCTCGGTCTCGCCCTTCTTCAGCGTATCCGCGAATTTTTCCAGGTTGAGCCGTGATTCCATCTGCAGCTCGGGGAAGCGCTTGATGGTCGCCTCCTCCAGCTTGAACTGGATCATGGCCAGGGTCTTCTCCATCTTTTTCGATATCTCGAGTTTCGCCTTGAACAGGCCGGTGATCTCGCCCGGATAGAGCTTTTCGGCAAACGCCTTGAGCCTGTCCAGGTTGATGCCGAGCCGCTCGAGGAACGCCAGGTTGTCGTAGCGCACGCTGATGCGCAGGGCCTCGGCGATCAGCGACTTGTTGCCGGCGGCCGCGCCCATCCAGAGGATGTCGTGGTTGCCCCACACGAACTGCACGTAGGGGCGTATCGCCGGGCTCATGAGGATGCGGAGGATCTTGTCCGGTTCGTCGCCGCGGTCGAACACGTCGCCCAGCACCACGAGCTGGCCCAGGATCACCTGCTTCACGATCTTCGCGAGCGCGGTGACCATCTTGTCGGCGATCAGCTCATTCTCGTACACGATGTCCGGGACATGGAAATTGAGGATCAGGTTTTCGATGGCGGTCTTCAGGTCGCTGTTGATGGAGCTCCTGATCGCGTCGAAGTCGATAATGTCCTCGACCTTGTAGCGGATGATCTTTACGAGCGCCGATATCACGTCCTGCCGCTCCATGGAGACGCCCTCGGTGGAGGGGATATACCGCTCGAGCTGGATGACGCGGTCCAGGTAATCGAGCTTCTCCGCGGGGAAATACTTCGTGAGCGCCTCCTGCGCGGTCCGCCATATCAGGCCGAACCGGCCCTTCAGGATCGTGGTGAAGCGCTCTCCCGCGCCGTGGGTGTCGCTGATCCACATGGTGGTGTTGATGTTGCGCTCGAGCTCTGATTCAATTTCCGTGAGCTCGCGTATGGTGTCGTGGATTTCGGTGAGACCCGGTCTGGAAGCCATGGCATACTCCCGTGAAGTGTTGATTTTCGGTGTTGCGTATCAGGGTCGGATAAATTTTCCGGCCTGTCAATTTCTTTTCTCGGGGGCCTGCGTAATTTATCGGATGGTACAGGCGCCGGCCGTGACGTTGACCCGCGCCGGTCTGATCGAGAGCGCGGCGCCGTCGTACCGGACGATATAATACTGAACGGCGCCCCAGTCCCTGTCTTCCAGATTGTATCCTCCGCAGCCGGCCGTGATGTAGCGAATGCCGTCTTTCGTGAAATCGTACAGCCGCCTCGCGCTTCCGGAGAAGACCGCTGTGACGGAGTGGTTGACGAAGAGCTCGTGGAGCCTGCCGGCGTCCAGGCAGCGCATTCCGCTGTACGGCGGCGCGAGCACCGGGTGATGCGTGAAGACGAATATGGCTCCGTCTGAACGGTGCCTCGCGAGGTCGTCCGTGAGCCATTTTATCTGCTCCGGGTCCATCTGGCTATCGCCGTCCATTATGTTGAGGATAATGAAGTGCACGGTGCCGTAGTTGAAGGAGTAGTAGAGCTTGTCGCCGGCGTACCGCCTGAACAGATCAAGGGATCCGTCATAGATGTCGCGCGTGCCGGCGATGACGTGCAGGATGGGGGCGAGGCGCTTTTTCTGCTCGAGGAATTTTCTGAACTGGCGCGCGATGTCTCCGGGACCGACGCCCATGCTGCCGGAACCGCCCTGGATGACGTTGCCGGTATGGATGACGAGCATCGGGTTTTCCCGGTTGATGCTT
>JAFGJX010000101.1 GCA_016928865.1 Spirochaetota bacterium | reverse complement strand
GGCACCGGCGTCTTCATCGTGAGCGACGAGGTGTACGAGCATATCATCTTCGACGGCGCGCGCCACGAGAGCATGGCGCGCAGGCCGGAGCTCGCGGCCCGGAGCTTTGTGGTGGGGTCGTTCGGCAAGACCTACCACGCCACGGGGTGGAAGATCGGCTACTGCATGGCCCCCGCGCCTCTCGCCGCCGAGTTCAGGAAGATCCACCAGTACCTGACCTTCACCACCATCACGCCGGTGCAGCACGCCATTGCCGATTTCATGGACCGTAAGGACGCCTACCTGGGGCTGCCGGCGTTCTACCAGGCCAAGCGCGATTACTTTATATCCCTACTCGGGAAGTCGCGGTTCAGGTTTATTCCGAGCAGGGGGACCTATTTTCAGATGCTCGATTATTCCGCGATTACCGAAGAGCCCGACGTCGAGTTTGCGCGGCGGATGACCGCGGAGCATGGAGTGGCGGCGATCCCGCCCTCGGTGTTTTATAACCGGCCGGTGGACAACCGGGTCCTCCGGTTCTGTTTTGCAAAGAAAGAGAGCACGCTTGAAGCGGCTGCGGAGCGGCTATGCAGGATCTGACGATAACACTGGTACAGACGGAGCTCGCCTGGCACGATGCCAGGGAAAACCTGGAGCGCTTTGACGGGATTATCCGGACCATCGACGGGCCCGTTGACTGCATCCTCCTGCCCGAGATGTTCTCCACCGGGTTCACCATGCGGCCGGAGGAGCTCGCTGAAGGGATGGACGGGAGCGCGGTTGCGTGCCTTCGCCGCTGGGCGGACCAGAGCGGCGCTGACGTTGCGGGCAGTCTCATTGTTAACGAGGACGGCCGTTACTACAACAGGCTCGTGTGGGCGCGGCCCGGGGGCGATCTGGTCACGTATGACAAGCGCCATCTCTTTCGTATGGCCGGGGAAGACGGGGTATACTCCGCCGGCCGCGATACGGCGACCATCGACATCCGGGGCTGGAAGGTGCGGCCCTTCATCTGCTATGACCTGCGCTTCCCGGTATGGACCAGAAACGGCGGTCTCGCCTACGACGTCGCCGTGTTTGTCGCAAACTGGCCCGCGCAGCGGTCGCTTCACTGGAAAACGCTTCTCCGGGCGCGGGCCATCGAAAATCAGTGTTATGTCGTCGGTGTCAACCGCATCGGCACGGACGGCAACGGCGTCTCCTACAGCGGCGATTCGTGCGTCATCGATTTTACCGGCAATCTCCCCGTCGATATGGGGGACAGCCGGGGAGTGAGAACCGCCGTGCTTTCTCACGAACGGCTGCGGGAATACCGTGAATCCTTTCCCGCGTGGAAGGATGCGGACGCGTATGATCTTGAGCCGTGACTGAAATTCCCTCTGCATGGTCCGGCCTGGATGTCACGATAAACCGTGACGTGAAAATAACTAAATATTGGTATTGACGCGATTGACGGGCGGTGGTATACTTAGCTCGTCAATGCCATATACGGCATGGATGTGCGGGGAACGGCGGAATACGGGCCCCGGACTGCCCGAAGAGCGCATATGCGCAATCCAGGGTACTTCATGGTGCGTGAACAGAAAATGCCGGACAAAGCAGAAGAAATAAAGAAGATATTGATCGTTGACGATCATCCGTTGCTGCGGCAGGGGATCAAGCAGGTCATCGAGCTGGAGGACGATCTCCGTGTTACCGGGGAGGCATCCAGCGCCAATGAGGCGATCGATATCATTAACCGCGACAGGCCCGATCTCGTTATCGTGGACATCACCCTTGCCGGCAACGTGAGCGGCATCGAGCTTGTCAAGTCGATGAACGAACGGTTCCCGGACATCAGGTCGCTGGTTCTCACCATGCATGACGAGTCGCTCTACGCAGAGCGGGCCATCCGCGCCGGCGCGCGCGGGTATATCATGAAGGAGATGGCGTCGAAGAACATCATCAACGCGATACGCACCATCCTCAACGACGAGCTCTACCTGAGCGAGAACATCTCGAAAAAGATCATCGACAAGCTGGTGCGCGGCTCCGCTGACACGATAGGCATTTCAGTCGAGAGCCTGAGCAATCGTGAATTCGAGATATTCCAGCTCATAGGAAACGGGTTCAGCACCAAGGAGATGGCAAAAAAGCTGAATTTGAGTATCTATACGGTAGAAAGCCATAAAAAGAACATTAAGGAAAAGCTGAAACTCAAGAATTCCTCCGACCTGGTCAAGTATTCCATTCAGTGGGTTATAATGCAGAATAAATGAACAATATCGCTCTATTTTGTCGTTTTTAGTAAGATATTAAATAATATACCACAAAAAATACTTGCATTAATTCCGCCCGGATACAGACCGGGAAACAGTATTGCTACAGTTAATCCCATTCCATCTATCTTTTGTATCACCGATTTTTGCTAGTTCAAATTAGCAATTATCGGGCATTGACCCGGGCCTATTATTTATGGTATTGTTCCAGTGTGTACAAAGAAAGCTTTTTAATGACACAGCAGGGTACAGAGGGGTAGAGAATCCGCATTTATTAAAATAATTGAAACGGACACGGCAGCTCGCTCAGGCGCGGAAATTCCCGCCGGCGTACTTGTTACAGCGAGTGGACTGCGAAGAAACATAATATAAGTGAGGAGCTTTTCGTATGAATTATAAATCCGGTATTTGCACATTTTGTGGTACGGGATGCGGCCATCTCCTGGATGTCAGGGGAGATAAGGTGTGCGGCGTATTCCCGATGCAAAACCACCCGGTCAGCAAGGGGCGGCTCTGTGTGCGTGGATGGAATGTTCACGAGCTTTTAAGCACCGCTGACAAGATCACGACTCCGCTTATCAGGAAGAACGGCAAGCTGGTCGAAGCGTCGTATGACGAAGCGGTCGCGTGTCTGGTGGATAACCTGGCCAAGTACAAAAAGGACAACTCGGAAGAGATCGGATTCCTCGCCTCGTCCCGTTCATCGAACGAGGACAACTTCCTCTTAATGAAGCTTGCGCGGTCAGTGTTCAATTCCAACAACATCAGCCTTGATTCGGATCCCGGCCACCGTAACAGCCTCGATGTGCTGAACAGGGCCACCGGCATGCCGGGAATGCTCGGCTCGCTGGAAGAAATATCCAAGGCGGATTTTCTTCTCGTTGTCGGCATAGACATCACCAAGCAAAACCCGATCATCGGCAGCGAGCTGCACTTCGCGGCAATGAAGGGCGCGCGGCTGATGACGATCGATACGCGCAACACCCAGATCGCGAAGCTTTCAAACGGGTTCCTTCAGATCAGGCCCGGCTCATACAAGGTCGCAATGGCCTACATGGCCAAGGTCCTTGTCGATGAGAACCTCTGCGACGTCGATTTCCTGAAAAGATACACCGAAGGCTTCGAGCAGTTCAGCAAGACGCTCGCCGCGCTGAACGATGATGAGGTGGCCGGAAAGACCGGGCTGGACGTTGAACAGCTCAAGAACGCGGCCCGCGACCTGGCGCTTTCAAAGTCGGCTATGGTTTTCTTCTCCTCGGGGATATCCGGGTTTGACAGCGACACCATCGGATATATATTCAACCTGTACCTCATGGCCGGCAAGATCGGCAGGGAAGGATGCGGCGTCAACCCCGTTACCGGGATCAACAACCTGCAGGGAAGCTACGACATGGGCATTGCCCCCGATCTTCTCACCGGGTTCCAGTCCCTCTCCGACAAGTCGGCGATTGACAGGTTCAACAAGGAGTGGGGCGTCAAGCTCAACACCCACCCGGGGAAATCGATCTGCGAAAGCAGCGGCAAGCTGAAGGCCCTGGTGGTGGTCGACCATGACGAGACCATCGTCCGCAACGTGAACGAGATCAGCAAGATGGACTTCGTCGCCTATATCGGCTCCTACAAGAATGACTTTGTGAATTATGCGCATGTGGTGCTTCCCGTCGCGACCTACGCCGAGACGGACGGCACCTTTACCAATACCGAGCGGCGCGTCCAGCTTGCGAAGAAGAAGCTCGAGCCCGCGAAGAACGTTCTTCCGGCCTGGCAGCTCATTGCGAAGATAGCGGAGAAGGCCGGGGCGAAGTGGAACTACGCATCTCCGGCGGATGTCATGGCCGAGATAGTGAAGCTCACGCCGAACTACGCCGGAATCGCCTACGACAAGCTCCAGGCCATGGGCGGCATGAAGTGGCCGAACGGTGCGGCCCGGCTCAATATCGAATCCGCCCCCAGGAAGGTATCCTTCGCGGAGATCGCGGGCGGTCTGAGCGTTCCCCTCGCCAGCGAGGAATATCCCCTCCTGCTGATGATCGGCGAAGCGCAGCATTACTGGCACCAGAACAATCTCATGAAAAAAACGAGCATCCCTCTGCGCGAATACAACGCGACCCTCCTTCTCTACCCGAAGGGATACGTTGCCATCTCCCCGCAGGATGCCAAGGATCTCAATGTGCGCGACCGGTTCACGGTGAAGATCGTCTCCCCCTACGGTTCAATGGAGGCGATGGTGCAGGTTACCGACAAGGTTAAGCCGAAGACGGCCTATGTGGCCTACTTCGTTGATGATATGGTGACCAAGTTCTTTTTGGAGCACAAGGATGTTCTGAAGAGAGGTGAAGACGCAACAATCCCAGTAAGAATCGTGAAGGTGTAACCATGTATTTGATAAAGAAAAGCCAGGTAATGGATATCGCCAAGGAACTGCAGAAGGAATACGAGCTCTACGGCCCGGTGATCGACAAGGAGACGAAGCAGACAATGTTCGTCAAGGCCGATGACGCCGCCGAGATCGATCTGAATGCGCCGATTCCGGCGATACCGCCGAAGCATGTGCTGTTCCCCAACTATGAGCGGATCATGTCGTACAAGTACGATCGCCAGAACAAGAAGGTCGACATCAAGCCCGATTTCGACGAAAAGCCGAAGGCGCTGTTCGGCCTCAGGTCCTGCGACCTGACCGGCGTCCTCTGTATGGACCGCTTCTTCCTGGGACAGGAGTTCGCGGACGAGGTCTACAAGAACCACCGGAAGAACATGTTCATCGTTTCAAACACCTGCATCGCGCCATTCAAGCAGTGCTTCTGCGTCTGTACCGACAGCGGTCCTGCCGCGCAGGAAGGATACGACCTGAACCTGACGGACCTGGGCGACCAGTACCTCGTCGAGGCGGGGAGCGACAAGGGCAAAAAGCTCGCCGAGAAGATGGGTCTTGCAAAGGCGGACGACAGCCATAAGAAAGCGAAAGAAAATGCGGTCGACAAGTCGATTTCTCTGTTCGATTCGATCGCTACTGACAACAAGGCGTGGATCTCCCGCGTGATGAACAGGGTGACCACGGGACTGATTGACGAGAAGGTGTGGGAATACATCGGCAACCAGTGCATTGAATGCGGGGCCTGTTCGTTCGTGTGCCCCAGCTGCACCTGCTTCAACATCACGGACCCGATAACGGCGCCCGACGAGGCGGACCGGATGCGCACCTGGGATTCCTGCTCCTACGAGGGGTATTCCCGGATGGCGGGCGGCCACAATCCGCGGAAACCGGTTGAGGACCGGCGGAGCAAGCGGTTCTTCTGCAAGCTCTCCTATTCTCAGGCAAAAAAATATCTGCGGCCCGGCTGCGTCGGCTGCGGGCGCTGCCAGTGGGTGTGCCCGGGCGATATCGGTCTACCGAATGTTGTCACGTATATCAGACGAGAGATTCAAAAATAGGTGGGTGACATGAGCGAAATAAACAACTTAACAATCCCTGAAATCGTAACTATCGATGAGATCAAAGACGAGATCGTGGAAGTAAAGACCTTCTACCTTTCCTTTGACGCGCGGAAAGGGGGCGAGGCTCCGAAATTTACCTCCGGGCAGTTCGTCATGTGCACCGTGTTTGGCGCGGGGGAATTCGCGGTATCGCTGCCCACCTGCCCGGAAAACGACAGGTTTCACCTCACGGTCCGGCGGGTCGGCAAGGTGACCAACGCGCTGCATGAGCTGAAACCGGGCGACAAGATCGGCATACGCGGCCCGTTCGGCAACGGGTTCCCCTTCGATGAGATCAAGGGCAAAAACGTGATCTACGTGGCCGGCGGTATCGGGCTCATCCCGCTCCGGTCGTCCATCATGCGTGTCATGCAGAACAAGGACAAGTTCGGACGCGTCCTCCTGTTTCTGGGCGCCCGCACACCGCAGGAGCTCATGTACGCTGACAGCATCAAGGAATGGAAGACCGCCCCCGGTTTCGAGACAAACATCACCATCGACAACCCCGTGCCCGGCTGGGACGGCGATGTCGGATTCGTGCATACGCTTATCAAGAAGAAGAACATCCCGATAGAGAACACGGTCGCGTTTGTCTGCGGTCCGCCGATGATGTTCAACGCGGTCATCAAGGAGCTCACCGAACTCGGTATCGGCGAGGAGAACATCATCTCGACCCTTGAACGACACATGAAGTGCGGCATCGGGAAATGCCAGCACTGCGCCATCGGCCGTACTCTGGTCTGCACTGACGGCCCGGTATACACCTACCGGCAGATCAAGACCCTGGGAGAGCAGATCTGATGGATTTCATTCCCGTCATAGAGCGGCTGGCCCGCGAAAAGACCTGTTTCGTCGGCATGGGCAATTATCTCATGGGCGACGACGCGGTGGGTCTGCATGTTGTTGACGGGATACGGGACCGGATCCAGTCCGAAACCGTATCGGCGTTGAATGTCGAAGACGTTATAGAGAATTACGTGTACAAGATCGCCGAGGGTGAGTGCGAAAACGTGGTCATCATAGACGCGATGCAGTCGGGCGGGGAGACCGGGTCGGTCCTCTTCGGCCGGCTGAGCGAAGTGAAGGAATCCATCGGCAATTTTTCGACCCATAAGCTCGCGCTGTTCATGTCCGGAAAGATCCTTGAACAGTACAACAAGAAGGCATGGTTTTTGGGCATTGAGGTCCGGAATACTGAGTTCGGGGCCGGTCTTTCCGATGAAGTGAAAAAAAGCGCTGATATAATCCGCGATTTATTATTATCATACATTAACTGTGATCAAAAGGAGCTCGTATATGAACATTGATCTCTATGGCAGCTTATTAACCGCGATGGCGATCCTGCTCGGCGCCGCTGTAATCGTCCCGATACTGTCGAGCAAGCGCAAACTGGCGGGCTGGGTGAATTTTATCCTGGTCGCCGTGGCCGGCGTCATGCTACTGAATATAAGTTATATCACCATCTTTCAGGGAGGCGGGGCGGAAACCCAGAAGATCATGGGGATCTATTTCCTCATCGACGGCTTCTCGGCGTTTTTCATCGCGATCATCTCCTTT
This sequence comes from Spirochaetota bacterium, assembly GCA_016928865.1. Classification (GTDB taxonomy): domain Bacteria; phylum Spirochaetota; class UBA4802; order UBA4802; family UBA5550; genus RBG-16-49-21. The sequence continues at coordinate 25,799 of JAFGJX010000101.1, read as the reverse complement.
CTGGCGATCATGAGCGCTTTCTACTCGATCCAGTACATGGAGCACTATCCCGATTACAAGCTCTGGAGCTACTACCTGACTTTCCCGCTCTTCATAATCGGAATGATCGGGATCGTGACCGTCGATGACCTGAGCACCGGATTCACCATTGCATGGCAGCTCATGACGATCGCATCCTATTTCCTGATCAGGTTCGAATACCGGACCGAGGGAAACGTGCGGAACGCGAACAAGTACCTCATCCTGATGGAGCTGGCATGGGTCTTCATCATCGTCGCGACGTTCCTGATCAACGGCTCGGCAGTGGGCGATTCCCTGCACCAGCTTATTGAGAAGATGGGCGCTACCAGCGGAATGACCCTCTACATTGTCTACGGTCTCCTCCTTGTCGGCTTCGGCTTCAAGGCGGGTATGTTCCCCTTCGGACAGCTCTGGTTGCCCGACGCGCACTCCATCGCGCCGTCCCCCATCAGCGCCCTGCTTTCCGGGGTCATGATCAAGACCGGCGTGTACGGCATTATCCGGACGTTCTTCTGGATGGTCCCGGCCGAGGGATATGACGGCCAGCTGTGGGGGATTGTGATCGCCTCCTTCGGCGTGGTTACCCTCTTCATAGGAACAAACCAGGCCCTTAAACAGGTCGATGCGAAACGGCTTCATGCCTACCATTCAATCGGCCAGATGGGCTACATAATCCTCGGCATCGGGTCCGCCCTGGTGATGCTGAACAGCGCCAGCGTGACGGTGAAGCTCCTTTCCGTCATCGCGATCGTCGGCGCACTCTACCATACCCTGAACCATACCGTGTTCAAGGGGCTGCTCTTCCTCTCCACCGGGAGCGTCCTGTACGCGACCGGCACCAAGGATCTGAACAAGCTCGGCGGTCTGATGAAGCTCATGCCGGTGACCGCCGTCGTCGCGGGTATCGCTTCCCTCTCTATCGCGGGTATGCCGGCCTTCAGCGGGTTCGCGAGCAAGTGGACCATCATATCCTCGAACATCCTCGCCGGATCGCGGATCATGTTCCTGGTGATATTCGGCATCATCGCCCTGTTCATCAGCGCCGTGACCCTCGCTTCGTACGTGAAGTTTTTCGGCATGACCTTCGCCTCTTCCGGCGTGGAGTGGACGGTTGCGAAGAAGATAAAAGAGGTCCCCGCGACCATGCTGATACCCAAGCTCATCCTAGCGATACTCTGCCTGGTACAGGGCCTGTTCCCCTTCATATACTTCGGGCTCTTCATCAGCATATTCAAGAATTCCGCCGGCTCGATTCTTCAGCCGATCTTCTCGGAGATCATGTTTGACGGCATGGTCGTGAACAATGCGATGGGCGTTGCCGTTACGGTGCCCGGAATGCAGGGCATGGTGTCGTCGGTGGCGGTGCCGCTCGTGGTTCTCGCGGTTCTCGCGGCAGCGTATGTCTTCGCGTGGCTGCTCAGGAAGTCCGGCGGCGCGGAAGAGAAAGAGGCGCCCACCTGGCTGTGCGGATATCAGGATTTGAATAACAAAAACAGGTACGTGGCCCACAACATGTACTCCGCGTTCAAGAAGGCGCTCAGGTGGACCGGGGGCAACATTAAAAAATAAGGCACATAATTCATAAGAGGTGAATCATGCTAACCATTGAAGAAATAAAAAAACAGCTGAAAGATAAATATCAGAACAGCATTAAAAACTTCGACAGCCCCTACAGTACGCGTCTGTTCGTGGATATTGACAAGAGCAAGGTCCGCGACATCTCGAATGAGATCATCCGGATGGGCGGCCGCTACCTGGTGAGCGTCGGGTACGACAATATAGCCCGTGACAAGACCCTGGGGCTTATCCACAACTTCAGCATGGACCGTGACGACATCTTCGTCTCTGTCCGGACCGCCGCGCCGGTGGACAACCCCGAGTTTGACTCGATCACGCCTGACATACCGAATGCGGGCTGGTCCGAGCGCGAATACATAGACCTGCTCGGCATGAAGTTCAAGGGGCATCCCAAACCCAAGAAACTGATACTGGCGGACGACTGGCCCGCGGGGGTGTACCCGCTCCGCAAGGACGTGCCCTGGAACCTGATGCCTCCAGCGGCCGAGGACGTGGCCTACGAGCTCGACGAGGCGCCGGAGGGCTGCACCACCATCCCGGTGGGGCCGTTCCACCCGACCCTTCACGAGCCGGCGCACTTCGCGGTCTTTGTTGACGGCGAGACCATCAAGGGGTGCGACTACCGCGGCTTCATGGTCCACCGTGGAATTGAGAAGCTGTGCCAGACACAGCTCACCTACAATGAAATACCCTTTGTCGCTGAGCGCATCTGCGGGATCTGCGGCTCGGTACACGCCGCGACCTACGCGCAGTGCGTCGAATTTGCCGCGGGCCTGAAAATTTCCCGGCGAGCGGAATACATCCGGACCATCATGCTCGAGATCGAGCGGATCCACTCCCACCTGCTCTGGCTGGGGATCGCCGGCCACCTGATCGGTTTCGACACCGTGTTCATGCAGTCGTGGCGGGTGCGCGAGGCAATCATGTGGTACAGCGAAAAGCTGACCGGAAACCGCAAGACCTACGGCATGATCGTAGCGGGCGGCGTCCGCAGGGACATCACCCCTGAGTTGGCTGACGAGCTTCGGAGTGTAATCAATACCATAGATAAAGAGTTGATGGTTATTTACAAGGCGGTCGCCGGAGACACTTCCATACACCGCAGGACCAAGGGCGTCGGCTGCATCACCACGGAAGAGGCGAAGCTCTGGAGCCTGGTCGGCCCAACGGCGCGCGCGCGGAACGTTGATATCGATTCGCGCCGCGATCATCCTTACGCGGCATACGATGAGATGCAGTTCGACGTGCCGGTCGTGGATTCCTGCGACGTGTGGGGCACGGTGGTCGTCCGTATCCTCGAGACCTTTGAGGCGATCAAGATCATCCGCCAGGCCCTTGACAAGATGCCTGCCGGCCCGATCATGACCGAGTTTGATGAGAACGTGACGCCGATGCGGCACGCGATCAGCGCGGTCGAGGCGCCGCGGGGCGAGGCGGTACACTACCTGATCTCCGGCGAGGAGAACAGGCCGGAGCGGTGGCGCGTGCGCGCCCCGACCTACCCGAACCTGCAGGGCGTTCCGGCGATGCTGCTCAACGACCAGTTCGCGGATCTCCCGATCATCATCGGGAGCATCGACCCCTGCTTCTCCTGCACCGACAGGGTCGTGAAGGTTGACGTCAGGTCAGGCGCGATGTCGCATCTCTCGAGCGGCGACCTGGAAAAGATATCTCGAGCTAAAAAAACGGCGGGAAGGTAAGAACATGGACATTCTGTACATTGTAGTGAATATACTGGTCTTTCTGGCGCTGGCCCCCTTCTTCGAGGGCGTGGTCAGGAGAGTCACGGCGCGCGTGGTGCAGTCGCGGCAGGGGCCGCCCCTCGCACAGCCGTACTGGGACATCCTGAAGCTCCTGGGCAAGCAGAACCTGAGCCCCGGCAACTTGGCCTTCAAGATCGCGCCGGTGGTCGCGCTCGCCTCGATACTCAGCGTGATCATGTTCCTGCCGCTTGGCTACAGGGAGAACGCGCTGTCGCAATATGCCGATGTGATCACGTTGATCTATCTGCTCACTCTCGGCGGGGTCGCCTGCCTGCTTGGCGCCATATCGAGCAAGAATGCGTACGCCTTGGTCGGGTCGAGCCGTGAGATGATCACCATGATCATGGTCGAGCCGGTCCTCGCAATGACCCTGATACTGGGCGCGGTAAAGGTAAAGAGCCTGGCCATACCGGCCTCTGTGCTGAGCGTGACCGGTGCCGGATATGGAGCGTCGGTCATCATCATGCTGGTGGTCTACCTGATGGCGCTCCAGGCCTTTGTCGGCCGTCAGCCGTTCGACATAGCGGAGGCCGAGGTCGAGATTCTCGAGGGCCCCTTCATCGAGTACAGCGGTCCAAACCTTGCGCTCTTTAAATACTACATGCTGCTGAAGCAGATGTTTTACGCGGCGCTCTTTGTCATCGTGTTTATTCCGGCCATTAAAACCGGTTTTTACGGCCTGGATGTTCTGATACAGCTTGGATTTGTATTACTGGTCTATGTGCTGATCGCGGTACTCGGCTCCACCCATCCGCGGCTCCGGATCGACCAGGCGCAAAAGATTTACGCGGTGCTTATCGTCGCGTCCCTGGTTGCGGTAGGTTTGTCCGTCTACGGGATATAATTTCACTTAAGGAGAACTATTGTGTGGCTTACGAGTAAAATAAAACAGGTTCTGATGGTTTTAAAGCCGGGCGTTGTCACCCTGAAGTATCCGTTCGAGCCGCATCCGGTGGCCAAGGATTTCCGGGGACAGCCTTCATGGGATCACCACAAGTGCGTCGGCTGCGGCGGGTGTGCGGCCCACTGTCCCGCGCGGACTATCATGATACGGGACGTCTGCCAGGACCTGCGCATCATGCTGTATGACGGATCTCGCTGCACCTACTGCGGGCGGTGCGCTGATGTATGTCCTGAAAACGCCATCACCATGACCGAGCAGTACGAGCTGGCGACCAACGACAAGAATGACATCACCGTCAACATGGAGCTTTTCATGCTGACCTGCCAGCGGTGCGGCAGGTGCTACAACATGGAAACGACCAACATGATCGACAAGATGGGCCTGAAGGGCTACCGGTATGACAGCCTGGAAGCGCGCGCCGTCATTCCCAGGGCCACGGAGCATCTCGATATAAAGATGCTGGAAGAGACGGAACATTACAAGAGACCCCAGAAGTAAGGAGAATAGACATGCTGGCTAAATTGTGCAAAAAAGCGTTCCCCAGGTCATTGTGGGTATATCACTGCAATTCCGGCGCCTGTAACGGATGCGATATAGAAATACTGAACGTCCTGACGCCCTATTATGACATTGAGCGGTTCGGGATGAAGCTCGTCGCGTCACCGAGGCATGCGGATGTAATGCTGATATCGGGCGCGGTAACCAGGCCGACCCTCCCGCTGGTGAAAAAGGCCTACGCCGCCATGCCGGAGCCCAAGCTGGTGTTCGGCATCGGGTCCTGCGCGTCAGGCGGCGGATCGTGGTTTGATTCGTACCATGTAACCGGAGGCGCGGACAAGGCCGTACCGGTAAACTATATTATCCCGGGGTGTCCTCCGAGGCCAGAGGCGATAATATACGGCGTGGCGCTCGCGCTGGGACTCGTTGACAAGAAGGCGTCTCCGATCGAGCTGAAGCAGGTTGAGTTCCCAATCGACGCATATATGAAAAACAAGGCCTGGGAAGAGCGGAACGTTATATACCAGGTGCTCAATAATTAGAACCGGGGCATGGCCCGAACTTTCGTCCGGCCTGCGTGGCGGATGGGGGAGGGCGGCCGGATGCGCCGGGCCGGTGAAGGCCGCAGCGCAATTATACTTTACTATGGAGTAAGTCAATGAGCAAAAAAATATTATTGGTGGATGACGATATAGATACCTGTGCCAGCATATCTAAAGTGCTCTCCGCTAAAGGATATGAAGTGACGGAGGCGTATTCCGGCGCCGAAGCGCTTAAAAAGGTCCTGACGGTGAAGCCGGACCTGATCATTCTGGATGTCATGATGGAGAAGGACACCGCTGGTTTTGAGGTGGCGGACATGATCCGCAGCGAACGTCCGACTTCTAAATATAAAGAAGTGAAAAATGTGCCGATCATCGTTCTGACAGCCATTAACCAGGTGACCAATTCCCGGTTCTCACTCAGCGATAAAGACAGTTTTTTGCCAGGAATAAATGATTTCTTGACAAAACCGGTGAACTTTGATCAACTCCTGGAGAAGGTTGCGCAAAATACCTGATCTCTACCAGTGGGTGACAACTGATGTCGGCACGATTCAAGGCTAAAATCAGCACAAAACTTGTAATCAGCCTGATGTCAGTTGTCGCCGTCAGCGGCATCAGCACCCTCTTTATCAGCAATAATGTCATAAATAAGAATGTTCTCGGGCAGGCCTATGATGACGTGAGAAGCCATCTCAATACGGCAATCTATTTTTATAATGAACGTGTCCAGATCATTTATCTGTTTATCAACCACCTGTCTTCTCTCGGATATCTTCAAAACGCCATTCTGAATAATAACCGACCCCTCCTTGTTGAAAAGCTCAAAGAAGTCAAAAGGGAGCTGAATATTGATATCATGACCATAACAGATGCCCGGGGGAGGGTCCTGGCGCGGGCAAACAGCCCGTACCAGTATGGCGACGACGTCAGCGCGGACAGATATGTCAGGTATGTGCTTGAGAACAGGAAGTCATGCTCAGGCACTGATATTATCACCAGGGAAGAACTGCTGAAAGAGAGTAAAGAGCTGGCAGACCAGGCGCATATCCGGGTGGTCCCGACCCTGCGCGCGCGTCCCAAAGACAAGATTTTCGAAGTAAATGGCATGTGCAAAAAGGCGGCGGCTCCGGTATTCAGCGGCGGGAGGTTGATCGGCGTCATATACGGCGCCAAGCTGCTGAACAATAATTTCGAAATGGTGGATGCCATAAAAAAGCTCCTTTTTAAAGACGACAGGATCGGCGGGTATGATATCGGAACCGTTACGATATTTATGGACGACCTGCGCATATCCACGAACGTCAAGAACTCGAGCGGAAAGAGGGCGGTGGGGACGCAGGTCTCTGAGGAGGTGTACCGGAAGGTCTTCGAACACGGGAACGTCTGGCTGGACAAGGCGTTCGTGGTAAACAGCTGGTACCTTTCGGGTTACAGTCCCATATATGATATTGACAAAAAAGTGGTTGGAATATTGTACGTCGGCATCCTTGAGGAGAAATACAATCAGATAAAAAGAAATGCCACGATCTTTGCCCTTATAATAATATTGACTTCGCTCGCTGTCGCCGGACTCCTCTCGGTATACCTCATCAGGAGCATTATCACGCCGATACGCTCGCTGGTGGACGCATCGAAGCAGATGGCCGCGGGCAATTACACGAAAAAGATCGAGGTGACATCCTCCGATGAAATGGGCTACCTCTGCATAACGTTCAACAAGATGATCGACGCGATTGCGGAGCGGGACCGGAAGCTCAAAGAGCAGACCGAGATGCAGATGGCGCAGTCAGAAAAGCTCGCGTCCCTGGGACGGCTCGCGTCCGGAATCGCACATGAGATTAACAATCCTCTTACCGGCGTACTGTCATACGGGACGGTGCTGTACGAGGAGATCAAGGACCCGGGGTATCGCGCGGATCTGAAGGTGATCATAGATGAGACGCTTCGCTGCCGCGAGATTGTCAAGGGAATCCTCGATTTTGCCCGCGAAACCAAGATAGACCTGCGGCCGGCCAACATCAATAAAATCATCAATGAGCTGTTCACGATCCTGGAAAAGCATGTCACCTTTCACAATATCAGAATCAAGAAGGACCTGGCGGAGGGGCTGCCCGATATCAGCCTCGACGTGAACCAGATCAAGCAGGTGCTGAACAATCTCGCGGTTAATGCGGCGGACGCGATGTCGGCGGGAGGCGACCTCACCGTGCGGACGCGATACAATGAGCAGTCGAAAAAAATTGTGGTAGCCGTTTCAGACACCGGCAGCGGAATCAGCAAGGAGAACATCACCAAAATATTCGATCCGTTTTACACGACGAAAGAGACGGGCAAAGGCACCGGACTGGGACTTTCGGTGACCTACGGGATCGTCCAGAGGCATAATGGCACAATTAAAGTGGACAGCGTGCCAGGGGTCGGGACCACGTTTGCCATCGAATTTCCTGTTGACGCGGGACACAACCAGGCAGTATGATAGTAACTTATTGCGGTCGAGGGGGATATGGATAAAAAAACAAACATTCTGATCATTGACGATGAAGATATCGTTCTCAAGAGCTGCCTCCGGATACTGAAGAACGACGAGTATGAAATAGACACGGTCAAGTCAGGCGAGGAGGGGCTGCGCCGTGTCGCCGAAAAGCAGTTTGATGTCGTGATAACCGACCTGAAAATGCCGGGCATAAGCGGTATGGAAGTGCTCGCCGACCTGAGAAAGAACAGACCAGACGTGACCGTTATAATTTTTACCGGCTATGCCACGGTGGAGAACGCGCGCGAGGCGCTGAAAGCGGGAGCGTTCGATTATATCCCTAAGCCCTTTACCAGCGAGGAGCTGCGCTCCGTTGTCGATAACGCGGTAAAGGCGCGCGAGAAGAATTCGGATGCCGGCATGCTGGATATAATGGCGATCGTGTCGCACGAGCTGAAGAGCCCGGTATCGGCGGTCCACACCACTGCGGAGACGCTCTATCGTGGCTACCTGGGGAACCTTGATCCGGAGCAGAAAAAAACAGTTGAGCGGATACTGCGAAACTGCCAGTACCTCGAGGACATTATTCGCTGTTATATCGACCTGTCTAAGATGGACATCGACAACCTTGAATCTTTTTCGAAAGATATTGATCTTGTGAATGACGTTATACGGCCTGTCGTCGATATCCCCGAGTACAAGGATAATCTGAAAAGCATGCCGCTCGTAACGGAATACGGCGTGATGCCCCGCGTGAACGGTGATCCCAACCTCCTGCAGATCGTGATAACAAATCTATTAAACAACGCAATCAAGTACGGCACCGAGGGGACTCCGATAACGATCAGGCTTACGGAAGACGGCGCAAATATACTGTTTTCTATCAATAATAAGGGCGTAGGCATATCAAAAGAAGACATGGAACAGAAACTGTTCAAGAAATTCAGCCGCTTGAAGCAGAAAGGGACCGAGGGAGTGAAAGGCTCCGGCCTCGGGCTCTATATATGCAAGAAAATCATTGAAAAGCACCGTGGAAGGCTGTGGGCTGAATCGGTGGTAGGGGATTACGTGACCTTTTTTTTCACAATCCCCAAGGATACCGTTTCATGAATAAAAATTTGAAATAATGTGAACCACGCCGTTAATTGTAAGCAGGAGGGCGATTCAGCGAGGATTGCCGGCATTGACGGGGGGAGATCAAGGAGGAGGTTGATGCGTAACAGGAACACGATTCTGATAATTGATGATGATCCGGATTTCCTGTCTTCGCTGAAGGCAATGCTCGAATCGGTTGGATATCAGGTCGTGGCGGCGGGTAGCGGCGCAGAGGGCGTAAGGCTCTTCAAGGAGCAAAAGCCGGCCATGATCATATGTGATATAATGATGGAGAAGATAGACGCAGGCATCCGACTGGTCCGTGAGATCAGGGAGCTGGACAAGAAGGTGCCCATCTATCTCCTGAGCGATATAGGCACACTGACGGGGTCGAATATTGACGTGCATGAGATCGGCTGCAGCGGAACGCTGCAGAAACCGTACGATATTGACGAAATATTGAGGCTGGTTAAACAGGAGATGGATAAAAAGTAGGCGCGGAGCCGGGGCGCGGTTTTCGGTACTCTGCCGCCGGGAGAAAACAGGAGGAGTCGGATTGACAAGTCTTGTTGAAAAATGGAAGAAGAAGTACCCGAAAAAATTCGCTTCGGAAGAGGATATCTTCAGCAGCATACAGCGAGGCGACAGGATATTCATCAGCACCGGCTGCGGTGAACCGCAGTACCTTGTTCAGGCGCTGGCAGAATACGTATCGTCGAACCCGAGGGCCTTTGCAGAAGCCCAGGTGATGCATGTGTGGTCGCTCGGGGTCGCGCCATACGCTGACGAGCAGTTCGATTACAATTTCCGCCACAATTCTTTCTTTATCGGGGACAATACCAGAAAATCGGTGAACAGCGGTCTGGCCGATTATACCCCGATCTTCCTCTCGAACGTTCCCGGCCTCATCGCCAGCGGAAGGATACACATCGATGTGGCCCTGATACAGACGTCTCTCCCTGACGAGAACGGGTTCGTGAGCCTGGGTATCAGCGTGGACATATCCAGGGCCGCGATCGAGAGCGCCTCGATCATAATCGCGCAGATCAACGCGAAGATGCCCCGCGTCCACGGCGATACGTTTGTCAACATCAGGGACATCGATTACATCGTCCACCATGACGAGCCGCTTCTCGAGTATGCGCCGGAAGTCCCGGGAGACGTGGGGCAGGAGATTGGAAGGTATGTCTCGCGCATCGTCAATGACGGCGATACGATCCAGCTCGGCTACGGAAGCCTTCCCAATGCCATCCTTTACAATTTAAAGAACAGGCGGCATCTCGGCATTCACACGGAGCTCCTCACCGATTCAATGGTGGAGCTTATCAAAAAGGGGACCATCGACAACAGCAGGAAAAACATCAACCGGGGAAAGACGGTGGCGGCTTTCTGCATGGGGACTCTGCCCACCTACCAGTTCATCAACGACAACCCGCTCATCGATTTTCGCTCAATCGATTACACGAACAATCCGATGGTCATCGCGAGCATAGAGAACATGGTCGCCATCAACAGCGCGCTCCAGGTCGATCTCACCGGCCAGTCGACGGCCGAGTCGATCGGGAGCACCTTTTACAGCGGCATAGGGGGCAGCGCGGACTTCATGCGCGGCGCGGTTCTTTCCAGGGGCGGGAAGAGCATCCTGGTGGTGCAGTCGACGGCGCAAAACGGTGCGGTGTCCCGCATCGTGCCTTTTCTGGAGACCGGGACAGGCGTGACGCTGAACCGGGGCGATATCCATTACATCGTCACCGAGTATGGGATCTGCTACATCCACGGAAAGAATATACGGGAGCGTGCCATGGACCTGATCGGGATCGCGCACCCCAAGTTCAGGCCATGGCTCATCGAAGAGGCCAGGAAGCTAACGCTCATATACCGAGACCAGGCGTTCATATCGGGGGACAAGGGAGTGTACCCCGAGCGGCTGGAAACGCACCGGCGCACCAGAACCGGGTTCAAGCTGTTCATGCGGCCGGTGCGCATCAGCGATGAAGACCTGATAAAGGACTTTTTCTATTCGCTGTCCGACCAGAGCCTGCAGCGCCGCTTTATGACCGCGCGCAAGGACGTGCCGCACAAGATGCGGCAGAAATTCGTGGTGATCGATTATACCCGCGAGATCGTGATACTGGCCTGTATCGTCAAGAACGATATCGAGATGGTGGTCGGTATCGGCCAGTATGTTAAATGGGAAGACAGGAACTATGCGGACATAGCTTTCGCGGTGCGTGACGAGTACCAGGGAAGGGGCATCGGAACGGTGCTTCTGGATTATATAACCGCCCTGGCGAAAAACGAGGGGCTCCAGGGATTTACTGCTGATGTGCTTGGGGAGAACAAGCCGATGCTTCATCTTTTTGACAAAATGGGATATCATATTGACAAGAAGATCGAGGACGGCGTATATGAATATACTATAACATTTGGTGCGGGCAATGGTAAAAAAAAGTAGCGACATCAGAACACTTTTTGAGCCGAAAAGCTTTGCGGTCATCGGTGCTTCGCACGATACTGAAAAGATCGGCTACAAGATCATGAACAATATAGTCTCCGGCGGATACGCGGGGAAGATCTACCCGGTCAATCCGCAGGGAGGAGATATCCTCGGGAACAGGGTCTATCAGAACATTGAGGATATCGAGGGCGACATTGATGTTGCCTCCGTCGTCATACCGGCGAAGCATGTGCTCGATTCGGTGACCAGGTGCGCGAAGAAGGGCGTGAAGTTCATGCAGATCATCACGTCCGGGTTTTCCGAGACCGGGAACGCGGAGGAGGAGAGAAAAATCGTCGCCGTGGCGCGCGAGCACGGGATGCGGGTGCTCGGGCCGAACATCTTCGGTCTCTATTCCGCCCCGGCGAGCCTTAACTCAACCTTTTCGGCGGGGACGGTGCTGCCGGGCCACGTGGCGATCCTTACCCAGAGCGGCGCGCTCGGCATTGCGCTCATCGGCAAGACAGCGGTGGAGAACATCGGCCTGTCGGCTATCGTGTCGATCGGCAATAAATGCGATATAGACGAGGCGGACCTGCTCGAGTACCTGATCAAGAATGACGACACCAGGGTCATCCTGATGTACATCGAGGGCGTGAAAAACGGCGAGAGGCTTATCAGCACCCTGATGCGTACCACGGACAAAAAGCCGGTGGTGGTTATCAAGTCGGGCCGCTCCAAACGGGGCGCGATGGCGGCCGCTTCACACACCGGCTCCCTGGCGGGCTCCGACAATATATTCGATGCGATTATGAAGCAGTGCGGCGTCATACGGGCCGACAGCATCGACGAGGCGTTCAACTGGTGCAAATTCCTCGCTTTTACCCCGAAGCCCAAGGGCAACAAGAGCGTCATTATCACCAACGGCGGAGGCGTGGGCGTCATGGCCACTGACGCGTGCGAGCGATATGGCATCGACCTGTACGATGACCAGGCGGAGTTGAAGCGAGCCTTTGATCCGGTGGTCCCCTCCTTCGGTTCGACCAAGAACCCGGTGGACCTGACCGGCGGCGCCAAGGCGAAAGATTACGACCTGGCGCTATCGGTCCCCACGGCAAACAAGGGGATCGATTCGACCATCGCCCTGTACTGTGAGACGGCGACATTCGAGTCGGCGGACCTGGTGCCCATGATCAAGGCGACCTACCAGAAGCACCTCGGTGCGGGCAAGCCGGTCTGCTACGCCATCGTGGGCGGAACAGCGGTCGAAGACGCCATCGTGAAGCTGCGGCACGACAACGTGCCGGTATACGGCGACGTGTATCAGGCTGTCTCCTGTCTGGGCATGCTGTACCGATTCGAGCGGTCGCGGAGTGAAAAGACGGGAACGGAAGAGGAGGCCGATATCGATGTCGCGGCCATCGATAGCATCATCGACGGGGCGCTTGCTGAAAAAAGGACGTTTCTCCTCGCGAACGAGGGGTCTGCGGTGATGCGGGCCGCGGGGGTAAGCATTCCGCAGAACAGGATTGCCCGTTCAATCGAACAGGCGGTGCAGATCGCCGGGGAGATCGGCTATCCCCTGGTAATGAAGATCGTTTCAAAGGACATACTGCATAAAAGCGACGCGGGCGGCGTGGCGCTCGATATCCAGAATGGCGATGAGGTGATGGACGCCTACGAGGCCATAATCAAGAATTGCCAGGCGTACAAGCATGACGCGCACATCGACGGGATCGAGATATGCGAGATGGTGTCAAAGGGCACCGAGATTATCGTTGGCGCGAGGCGCGACGCGTCGTTCGGACCCATCGTTATGTGCGGGTTCGGGGGGATCTATGTGGAGGTCATGAAGGACGTGGCGTTCAGGGGATATCCCTTTAACCGCGCCGAGGCGATGAAGATGCTGAAGGAACTGCGGTCCTTCCCGCTCCTGCTCGGCGTGCGCGGTGAGCCGCGCAAGGATATCGAGGGGCTCATCGACGCGCTCATAAAGGTGGGCACCGTTATCAGGAAGTGCCCGCGGATCACAGATATTGAAATCAACCCCGTGGTCGTGTACGAACAGAAGCGGGGACACAAGGCGGTCGACAGCCGCATATTAATTTCAGGCTGAGGAGGGATGAGATGAAGAAGATACTGATTGCATCGACGCGGGAGGGTGCGGGCAAGACGAGCATCATAGCCGGTATTTCTGCGGCGGTGCAGAAAAAATACGGATACATCAAGCCGCTGGGCGACCGACTCGTGTACAAGCGAAAGAAAAACGTGGACCATGACGCGATGGTCCTCCTGAAGATACTGGGCATCGACGCGGAGCCGGACAGCATCTCGCTGGGATTCACCCACTCCAAACTCAGGTTTAAATATGACGAGAAGGGAGTACAGGAGATGCTGAAAAACATGGCGGAGACGATCGGCGCGGGGCGTGATGTTCTTTTTATCGAAGGGGGACGAGATCTCGCATGGGGCGCGTCGGTACATCTTGATTCCCTGTCGATGGCGCGTTATCTCGACGCGCGGATCATCGTGGTCGTCAGCGGCGACGGCGACCGGGTCTCCGACGACGTGCGTTTTCTGCATGAGTCGATAGACCTGTCGAAAGTCGATTTCGGCGGCGTGATCGTGAACAAGGTGCAGGACGCCGATGATTTCAAGAACAGCTTCCTCCCCGCGATCAACGAGATGAAGGTGCCGGTGCTCGGCGTAATTCCGTACAAGGCCCAGCTTACGAACTTCACCATGAATTCGCTCGCGGACAGGTTTCTGGCGCGGGTCATAGCCGGGGAGGAAGGCCTTGCCAACGTGGTGCGCCACATTTTCGTGGGCGCCATGTCGACGGAAGAGTCCCTCAGGAACCCGGTCTTCAACAAGGAAGACAAGCTCCTTATAACGAGCGGCGACCGGAATGACATGATTATCGCCGCACTGGAGAGCGATACGGTCGGGATTATTCTTACCAACAACATAGTGCCGCCTCCCAATATCATCAGCAAGGCGGGCGAGAAGAAGATTCCGCTCCTCCTTGTGCCCTATGACACCTACGAGGTCGCGCGGCAGATGGACGCATTCGAGGCCCTGCTTACCCATGACGGCGGTGAAAAGTTCAAATACCTTGAGCAGCTGGTGAGGGATTATTGCGACATGGATAAGATTATCGGATAATGCTCCTGTTCCCCTGTGAGAAGGGAGTTACGGGCGGGCAAACGAACTGGATGGAGACCGGGATGGACGGAAGCCTTTTCCCGGTCTTTTTATATCCACAGATGGCGCCGGGCGGGCTGTCGGCAAAAACAATTTGAAATTGAATTTGACAGGACGTGAGGACGGTTGTAGTCTACAATAATCCGTCATGGAGTAAACCCGCAGCTTTTTTGTCACACATGCTTTCCGCGCCGAATTGAAGCCTGGAAAGCGAACGAGACGATCGCGGGCATGCTGCAGGATATCATCCAGAAGGGGGAGGAATTTCATGAAAAAAGGAACGCTATTTTGCTCGCTGATGATGGCATGTATTCTCTGCGCTGCGCCGATCGCGGCACAACAGGCTGCGGCCGTTAAGGGCGTTGCGGCTAAGGAGCGGATAGATTATATCGAGAAATCGCTCATTGAGGGGCAGAAAAACGCCAGGATATGGTGGGGCCTCTGGATCGCGGGGTATGCCGGCCTGACGGCGGGGCAGTATGCCCTCGCCGGTGCGGCATGGAACCATAACGAGCATTTCAGCAGGCTCGATCGCATCAAGGACGACTTCAATATCGACAACAGTTCAACCTTCCCCAGAAAGGAACAGTGGGTAAACTACCTGGTCGGCGGCACGAAGAGCACGCTTTCGCTCGGGCTGCTCCTTGTCATGCCCTTCACCCCGGCCTATGCCGCGGGAAAGCTCGCGAACATGCCGGAGGGGAGTCCTGAAGAGATATCGAGGAAGCTTGCCGAGGCGGAGCGCATTCTGGAAAAATGCGCTAAGAAAGAGAAGATGGGCAGGGCCTGGTGGAAGCACCTGATGGGTATCGCCGTCAACGGCGCCGGCAGTATCATTATATGGCAGTGCCAGGCCGGCAAGGACCCCTGGAAAGACGCGCTTATCAGTTTCTTTTCCGGCATGGCCGTGTTCGAAGCGACCATATGGACACAGCCGACACGGGCGATCAAAGACTGGCGGGAGTACCGGAGACGTTATTACGGCGAGCAGGGAGCGGCGTATGGCGATGAATATGACGACCGGTGGTATCTGACCACCTGTCCCGGCGGGCTGGCGGTGGGCATGGCTTTTTAACCGGTACTGAACTGGCACATCATATTCGGTTCAATCACCTGCGTACGATTCAGCAACGATCCTGAATTCCGGAGTATCGATAAAGGTTCCGGCGTGATGGGCGTGTATAATTGCGCATGCATCCTCGAAGTCGCATCGCTCAACGCCGGCCTCCTTCATTATTGATTCAACCGGCGTTGAATGTGCGCCGTCGCAGTTCTTGAAAGCGGGAATGAGCAACACCGCTGGAATGACCACTCCCGGTTTTGCCGCTGTTCCCATCATGAGCGGGCGCGCCCTGTCAAGGGCGGCGAGCGCCCGTGCTGTTGCCTCTCCCGTGTCCCCGAACTCCTTTTTAATGGCGTCGATGATGGCCCTCTCTATCGAGAGTCGTGTCGCAGGGGCACCGCCGCCTGCGGCTGCTCCGGAAGGATCGTACCCCAGGCATTCCTTTGCATGCCTGCACCATTGCGCGCATCCTGTTGAAAGGCGCGGGTTCCGCACCCGCGCGCCGCACCGGGAACAGCGACGGACCGCATCGTCCTTGAAGAATTCGATGGATGCGCCGCATGACCCGCAGGGTACGTTGAATATATCGCCAGGCCGCCAGTAGCGGGTATCCTGGCCGGGACATATTGTCCTGTCCATTATGGCGCCTTCTGCCGATAACTATCGGCTATACACGCAATGTAGTTTATGGCCGGTGCTGATGATTCTGAAACCGGGATTTCGTTTGACATGACGGGCACCAGTAAAGTATAAGTATAATCTAAAATACTATATTTCTTGACAATTGTCAAGAAATATATCAAGAAACCCCCTGCTCCAGCAAGGGGCATGGGGGGAAACGGCATTTTGTTATATTGCACCTTTATTATTTAAATAATGATTGAAACGAATACATGAGTTGCTATAATAATTTTATGATTATAATTGATTACAGGCAATGACAGTTAGGTGTTGAACAGCCTGAAGAGTTGATGAATTTATTGAATGAAAAAATCAACATCTCTCGTGCCCCCTACGGGGGACAGGGGGTAATTTATTGAATGTTCTCGGGATATACGGGAGCCCGCGAAAGGGAGGAAACACAGACCTGCTCCTCGATCGCGTCCTTGACGGCGCCGCATCTGCAGGCGGCGAACTATCGCGCATATACGTGCGCGACATGGTCTTTTCAGGCTGTGTTGAATGCGGCGGGTGCGATGAAACCGGTGTGTGCATAGTCCGGGACGACATGCAGGAGGCGTACCTGAAGCTGGTGGAATCGCGCGTGATTTTCCTCGCATCGCCGGTGTTTTTTCTAGGCCCGAGCTCCCAGACGAAGGCGTTTATCGACCGTGCCCAGGCGCTGTGGAGACGGCGCATGATCACGAAGACGGCGTCCGAGCGAAAGCGCCGCGCGGGGGGCGCCGGCTACCTGGTGATGGCGGCCGCGACCCTCGGCCCGGAACAGTTCAGGGGAAGCGAGCTCACGGTGAAATACTTTTTTGACGCGCTGGATATGTCGTACAATGGCGCCGCTTTTTTCAAGGCGGAGCAGAAGGGATCGATACTCGAGAGCCCGGAGGAGCTGGACCGGGCCTATGAATTCGGGAAAAGCGCGGTCGCCGCTCTGACCGCGGAGGAGGGGGGATGAATATTGCGGTCGTGGGGCCGGGGGCGATCGGTCTGCTCCTCGCCGGCTATCTGCAGAAAACCGGCGCGAGCGTCACCCTGGTGGATGAAATTCCCGATCGGGCCGATCTTCTGAACCGGGAAGGCATACGCTGGCAGGGTGAGGCCGCGGACTTCCGGTACCGGGTACCGGTGACAGTCGGGCTGCAGGACCCGGGGAATGTCGACCTCGTGATCCTCTGCGTCAAGGCCTACCACACGGAAAGCGCCGCGCTCGGCCTGTCCCGAGCCGGTTACCGGGGACCTGTCATGACGCTTCAGAACGGCGTTGGGAACGCGGAGCTGATAGCCCGCAGCTGTCCCTCATCGGCGGTGATAGCCGGCATTACTTCGGAGGGGGCGAACCTCGCGGCGGAAAATCATGTCCGTCACGCGGGCAGCGGCAAGACGTCGTTCGGCCCGATTGAATACGGAAATCCGGGAGACCGCTTCCTCGATGAGCTGCTGACGATCATGAGACAGGCGGGCCTGGACGCGGAGTTGTCAGGGGACCCGCAGTCCCTCATCTGGGGCAAGGTGCTGGTGAACGCCGGGATCAACCCCCTCACCGCGATCCTGTCCGTCCGGAACGGAAAGCTCCTGGAAATAGATCAGGCCCGCGCTCTCATGGCTGATCTTGTCAGGGAGGGGTGCGAGGTCGTGCGGCGGAAGGGCCACCGCCTCATGTGCGAGGACCCGGTGTCGCGCGTGGAGGAGGTGTGCAGGCTTACCGCGGAAAACTACTCGTCAATGTACTCCGATATAATAAACCGCCGTCCCACAGAAATCGATTTTATAAACGGCGCGATCGTTCGCGAAGGGGCGGCGATCGGCGTGACGTGTCCCCGGAATGACGCGGTGACGAAGATTATCCACGCGCTCCAGGCGGCCCCTAGGGTCTCCTGAAGCCCTTCCTGAGCGCCGCGCTGTCAAGGCCGGTGGTAAGAATGTTTTCAACCGTAAGGTCGGCCTCCCCGAGAGCTTCAATCGAGTCGAAGCGGAGGGTCTTGATATATCCCTTGCATGAATGGCATACGTCGATGCGGTTGCGGGTATCCCCCTCGGGCGTGAAATTCTCAAGCCTGGCGGCGTCCTCGGTGCCGCACACGGCGCACATGATGCGCCTGAAGGGCCACCGGTGACCGCAGAGCGAGCAGTGGAGATAGCGCTTGCCGTCCTTGCCGGACACTATGGCCGCCATGTCCGGGTAGTATCCGCAGAAGGGACAGAGTGTCTCGGTTTCGGTTTCATTGATGCTCAGAGCGTTTCGCTCGCGCAACGCGGCCAGGAACGGCTTCAACCAGTTGACCAGGATGAAAATCGTCTCATCCGCGCCCGCCCTGCAGTCCGCGGCTAATTTTTCGACGCGGCCGGAATCCTTTTTGATCATCGCGAAAGCAATATCTACCGGAGCGGAACCCTCTGAGAGTGCATCACGAAGGGATTCAAGCGAGAGGCCGGGATGGTGAGCCATCGTTGCCTCCACAAGCGGCGCGAGGCCGGGGATGAGCAGGCTGTCCACGGTGCCGCCGGAAAAAATACGCATGCCGTTTTCGGAGAGCGGAAGGTCTTCAAGCCCGAGGGATGGCATGTCCGGCTCATTGATGTATCGGTCATGCTGCGTGTCGTGGACGGCGTATAGTGCCCGGTAAAAGTCGAGCATTTCGGCCGTCAGGATCGCGTTATCGAGCGCCTTCCGGGCGCGGGTTTCCAGGTATTTCGAATGGGAATGCATGGTCCATCTCCTTGGTTCAATTTTTTCCACGTCGCGTCGATAGTTTATGTTTCTGAAGACGATATCGGGATCGCCGAACTTCCATATCTCGTCGTCCCTGATTTCGCGGATTGAGACGTCCTCAAAAAAGCTGCTGAACTGCCGCTCGCCCTTGTTGATGCGTTTTTCAATTGCGGCGATGCATGACTGTCGATATATCGCATGAAGGCGTTCGTGGTACCCGTGCTTGACCGGGATGACCGCGTCATGGCCCGCGGACTGCGAAATCATGTACCGGATAAGCCCCGGGTTGCATTCGGGCATGTCACACGCGAAGACAAAGACGCTGTCCGTTCCGGCCCGCTTCAGGGCCGTATGCAGACCTCCGAGGGGACCGAGGCCGGGGATGATGTCCCGGTAGCAGGGATAGCCCAGGTAGCTGAACCTTTCCGCATCGTCGGCTATGATCGAGATTGATTCAAATACCGGCTTGATCCGTTCAATCACGTGCTCGATAAGCGGCTTCCCGCGATATATATAGAGAGCCTTGTCCTCGCCGAACCGCGTGCTCTTGCCACCGGCGATTATGAAGGCTGATATGTCATTGGATTTCATCGGTATACTGCCTGTATCGTGTGGCGTAACGCCAGGAGCGATCGCGACGCTGCCGGACGTCTTCGTATAAAAAGCCCCACGGAGGATGATCCCTGCCGTGGGGCTTTCGTGTCAAATTAAATTCGGTATTATCCTACCATTGATTTTGATATCCGGTAGGCGACCCTCTTTAATGAGGGAAGTCCGAAGGTGAAGATCGAAAGGAACGCGTACGTGTCCCTGATGGCCTCCGCCTTTGCAAGGTCGATTGCCTTGGCCTTCTCGCCCACGGGCAGTCCGTATTTTTCCGGCCTGTCCTTGAGCACCGTCAGTGTCCTGAGTCCGCCGAACTCCTCCAGGCCGTACAGGTTGGCGTGGGGATATTCCGCGGATATCTCTTTCACCCGGGCCAAGCCGCGCTTCACCAGCGCCGCGCGCTCGCCGTAGGTCAGCGCGCCGGTGGGGCAGTGACGTGCGCACAGCGGAACTTCACGCGGATTCTCCATGCAGGCGTGGCATTTGTACGACTTGTCCTTCTTGATGATCCCTTCAGCGCCGTATCTTTTCACGTCCTCATCGAGGATGTGCGGGACATTGTACACGCACTCGTTCACGCAGGCGCCGCACCCGATGCAGAGCGACTGGTCGATGACGACCCAGCCTTCCACTCTGGATATGGCGTGCTGCGGGCAGACCCGCATGCAGTTAGCCTCTTCGCAGTGGTAGCACTTCTTGTGCATGATGGTCCACACCGGCTTTTCCGGATTGCTCCGGTCAACCGGGAAAAATTTTACATGGTTGAAGGTGATCGCCGAAAGTTCGGCCGGGTTAGTGTATTCCGGCCCGCCGAAGAAGGTTGTCTTCTCGCCTGGCAGGTTGTTCCACTGCTTGCATGAAACCTGGCACGCCCGGCACCCCGAACATTTGGTTGTATCTACTAAAAACGCTTTTCCTGACATGGTTTATGCCTCCTTCCTGATGTCCGCGAGGAACGCCTTGAATTCAGGGATCATGGTGTTGGCGTCCCCGATGGATGGGGTGAGCTGGTTGCAGGCGTCGCCCGTCGCGGCGCAACCCGGACCGAAGTGCCAGATCATGCCGATCATCTCAACGGGCTTCCCGTTGACCATGAGTGGCTGCATCCGCTCGGTTACCAGCGCATAGGCCCTGATGTTTCCCCGGGCGTTGTATATCCTGACCCGGTCGCCGTTCTTGATGCCCTTTGCAGCGGCGAGGGATGTGCTGATTTCGCAGAACATGTCGGGAACGAGCTCGTTGAGCCATGGCAGGTTCCGCGTCATGGCGCCCGCCTGCCAGTGTTCCACCACCCGGTAGGAGGTGGCGATATAGGGATACTGCCCGGCGTTGCCAAACTGTCCGGCAACCTCGTTAAGTATGGCCGACGCGGGGTTAACCTTCTGACTGTTGAACAGGTTCGTTGTCGGGCTCTCCATCGGCTCGTAATGCTCGGTGAAGGGACCGTCTGTCAGGACTTTGCCGGCTCCGAAGAGGCGTCCAACACCCTCGTTGTTCATGATGAAGGGGTTCTTCGCTTCAGGTCCGGCGGTGGGTCCGCCGTCGACGATGTCTCCTTTCCACTTGCTGCCGGTCCACTTGACGACCCAGCGGGTATCGTCCCACGGTTCGCCCTTGCGGTTGACCGCGGCCCTGTTGTATATGATCCGGCGATTGAGCGGCCAGCACCATGACCATTCCGGGAACATGCCGATTTTGTTTGACGCGTCTTTGGTTCCGCGCCGTGCCATCAGGTTTTTGCCCGGATAGGATCCGCTGTAGAGCCAGTTGCCGCAGGCGGTGGAGCCGTCGTCCTTGAGGTCAACGAAATTCTTGACCTGCTTTTTGTCCGCCCAGGTATAGCCGTTGATCTCCTTCGCGACAAGGTGCGGAGAGGCCTCGTGCTCGCCATGCTCGATGTAGTTCCAGTTTGCCTTTAGTATGGGATCCGGGAACTTGCCACCTTCTTTCTTGTACAGCTCACGCAACTCGCGGAAGAGGAGGTCCATGATGTCAAGGTCGGTCTTGGCGACTCCCGGAGGATTGACCGCCTTGTATCGCCACTGCGCCCATCGGCCGGAGTTGGAAACGCTTCCCTCTTTTTCCATGGATGCCGCTGCCGGAAGGAGGAACACCTCGGTCTTTATCTGGGTCGGGTTCGCTCCCGGGCGCTTCCAGAAGATGGATGAATCGGTTTCCCACAGGTCCGCCGCCACGAGCCAGTCGAGCTTTTCCATCGCCAGGGCGTTCCGGTTGGCGTTCGGACCGCCGACGATCGGGTTGGTCCCCATGAAGAAGGCTCCCTTCATGACACCCTTCAGCATGTCTTCAAAAAGGACGATGAACGGGACTCCCTTGCTCTTCTTGGGGAGCCAGTCGTAGCAGAAGTTGTTCTCCTTGGTCGCCGCGTCGCCGTAGAACGCCTTGAGCTGGCTTACCAGGTACTTGGGCCGGTGCGACCACCAGTTGATGCTCATCGGGTCTTCGGTCTTGGGTGCGGTGTTATTGTATGCCTCGAAGGTCGGATGTGACTTGACATCCGGCGCAGGCAGATAGCCGGGAAGAATATGGAAGAGCAGGGCGTGGTCGGTCGAGCCCTGAACGTTTGACTCGCCGCGCAGCGCGTTGATGCCGCCGCCCGCAACTCCCATGTTGCCCATGAGGAGCTGGAGCATGGCGAGCGCCCGCACGTTCTGCGTGCCGACCGTATGCTGGGTTATCCCCATGGCGTACATGATGGTCGCCACCCGATTCGGTTTGTGCGTCGAGGTATAGATTTCCGCGACTTTCAGGAATGTTTCCTTTGGACAGCCGGTCACCCGCTCGACCATTTCAGGCGTGTAGCGGCTGTAATGCTTTTTCATGAGCTGGTACACGCACTGCGGATCCTTGAGCGACTTGTCCTGCCTGGGGACCTTCTTGTCGTCCACCTGGTACGTCCATGTCGCGCGGTCTCCGTAGCTGCGCTTGCCCGCATCATATCCGGAGAAAAGGCCGTCATTGAATTTGAAGGCGGGATTTACCAGATATGCCGCATTGGTATATTCCACTACGTATTCCTTCTGTATGAGGTCCTTCTGAAGGGCGTAGTTCATTATGCCGCCCAGAAAGGCAAGGTCCGTTCCGGGACGGAGCGGCGCGTACAGGCTCGCCATGGAGGCTGATTTGGTAAAACGCGGGTCCACCACGATCAGCTTGGCGCCCCGATTTTGCATCGCGTCCAGGATCCACCTGAAGGATGCGGGATGGTTTTCCGCGGCATTGCTGCCGATGATAAAAATTACGTCAGAGTTTTTGATGTCAATCCAGTGGTTCGTCATTGCACCCCTGCCGAAGGAAGCCGCCAGACCGGCGACTGTGGCGGAGTGTCAAATACGTGCCTGGTGTTCTAGATAGGTAACGCCGAGCGTCCTCATGAATTTTGAGAGGATGTAGCATTCTTCGTTGTCCAGGGCGGCGCCGCCCAGGCTCGCTATGCCCGGGGTCCTGTTGACCGTTACAGCTCCCTCTTTTTCCTGGAACGTCGCGTCGCGCGCGTCCTTGACGCGGCGGGCGATGCGCTTGATGGCGTCATCCCATGATATTTCCTCCCACTCGGTGCCGTATGGCTTGCGGTACTGCACCTTGTCAAGCCGGCGTTCGTTCACCCCCACCTGGAAGAGCGCGCTTCCCTTGGCGCAGAGCGCACCCCTGTTGATGGGATGATCGGGATCGCCTTCCGTGTTTATGATCTTGCCGTCTCTCGCGGAGACGATCAGTCCGCAGCCCACGCCGCAATACGGACAGATGGTGGTTGATTCCCTGGTGCCGCGCAGTTTGTCGGCAGATTTACAGCCGGTCAGAAACGACGCACCGCCGACAAATGCGCCGGCCGCGGTCATTCCCGAAAGTTTGAGAAAGTCCCTTCGGGATAAAGGCATATTGGTCCTCCTTGGAAGTGAGTAAGTTAACATGCAATGTTTTGAATGCTTAAATCATTCTGTTAATTTAAACATATCGATATTATTTTTTTTTCATAGGCTATTAATGCAAGATGTTTTTAAAATCAATCGTGTTGTAGGAGAAAAAAATTTGAAAATCGTTACAGGAATATAATTACAAAATATGACAAATAGTTACAATCATAAAAATATATTTTAACTAACAACAGTTAGTTTAATATTCAGAGGCAGTGACCTGGGTTATATCTTTTGCCTGAGCAGGCCGATTGTTTTTGCCCGGGCATGAAAGACGGCACTCCCATCTTCATCCTTCACGACAGAGAGAACACTCGCCGCCTCGTGCCTGGGCCCAGAGTCGCAGTGTTGACCTGCGCATCGAAAAGAAAACGCGGCATTCCTGACAGGCCTTTGACGCTGCCTGAATGTTTACACTAATGGAACCTGTTACAGTTGAGTGACAGATATGGTGGTAATCGATCTGTAAAATCACCCGTTACAAGGATAGCTGTAAAGCTGTTATAACATTATATTGATGGTAGAGCATGTGCATCACCGGATCCAGGGAGGCGAACATGAGCGTATTCGATTACAACAGGGAAGCGTTAAAGAACCTCAAGATCGATGACACCGGGATTCTTGATCCTCTTGTCGACTTCGAGTCGGCCCGGCAGGCCCATATCAAGAAGGACCGCTCGCATCGCGACAAGAGACTGTCGCTCCGCGAAGCGATCGGCGAGTTCGTGCGGGACGGTGACGTGCTGACCGATACCGGATTCAGCTACGTGCGGACCCCCATGCAGGCCTACTTCGAAATACTGAGGCAGAAGAAGAAGGATATACAGATGATCGGCTCTCCCAATTCGAACCAGAGCTACATGATCAGCTTCGGCGCCTGTTCCTGCTCGCACAACTCGTATTCGGGAGCGGAGATGCGGGGGTATGACCGGGCCTATTCGCGCTCGGTCATCGAGGGGAAGGTCCGGATACTTTCGGAGTGGAGCCACGGCTCCATGGCCCAGGGCTTCAAGGCGGCTCATCTCGGCATTCCCGGGGTCTTCAGCAAGCAGCTTCTCGGCTCCGACATTCTGAAATACAACCCCTATGTGAAGGTGATGCAGAACCCGATGCGCACCGATCCCGACCCCGTGGTCTTTGTGCCGGCCCTCTATCCCGATATCGCCATCATCCACGTGCAGGCGGCTGACCGGTTCGGCAACGCGCGCATGTACGGGCCGCCGATCAACGATATCGCGCTGGCCGCGGCCGCGCGGCGTCTCATCATCACCGCGGAGGAGATCGTTCCGCCGGGCGATATACGAAGCAACAACAAGGGCGTGGTGATCCCGTTCACCTATGTCGATGCCGTGGTCGAGTTGCCATATGGCGCGGCGCCGGGCAGTATGCCGGGTTGCTACTACTGGTCCCGCCAGTGGTGGGAAAAGCTGATGCGGTGGGCGTGCCTGACGCCCGAGAACACGAAGGAGTTCTTCGAGTACTGGGTCTTCTCCTCAAAAGACCAGTTCGATTTTATTGACAAGCTGGGCGGCGCCAGATGGATAGCGAATTCGCGCCGCACAACCCGGGCGGAGGAGTATGACAACGAGGATCTGGGATTTGATTTCTCGTACCAGGAATTCAAGACGCTTGAAACTGAAACCGGGATCTATTACTGAGCGGTGCTGTGAAACATATTCCACGAGGAGGAAGAAGACATGTCAGATATAAAACCGACCAATCCCCTTGAAATGGTGGCATATAATCTCTCACTGCAGATAGAGGACCATCAGGTGGTCTATGTGGGGACCGGGCTTCCGATGGTTGCCGCAATCCTCGCGCGCAAGACCCACGCGCCCAATATAACCCTGGTGTACGAATCCGGGGCCCAGGATCCCCTCGAGGGCGGCATGCCCTGGTCCGTGGGCGGGCCATTCACCTGGCGCAAGTCGCCGTTGATCCTGGAGATGTCCTATTCCTTCGGTCAGGCGTACAACGGATACGTCGATATCGGGTTCCTCGGGTTCGCGCAGATCGATATGTACGGAAACATCAACACGCATATGATCGGGACTGACCTTTTAAAGCCGAAGGTGCGGCTGACCGGATCCGGCGGCAATAATGACCTTTCCTCGTTGTCGGAAAAGATGGTCCTGGTGGGCCTTCAGTCCCCGGACAAGTTTGTGAAGAAAGTTGACTTCATAACATCGGTGGGCTTTCTGGAAGGCGGGGACTCGCGGAAAAAGGCCGGGCTCCTGGGAGAAGGGCCCACGGCGGTCGTTACCAACGCCGGCGTGTATGATTTCGAGCCGG
>JAFGJX010000100.1 GCA_016928865.1 Spirochaetota bacterium | reverse complement strand
TGCGCGGTTGAAGACCTGCGGACCAACAGGGTGGTGCGTCTCGTCGGCCCCACTGCGGGCAGTTACGCGTTTGTCTGGGAGGGCGCGCTTCCCTGGTGGTTCCTCGTCAGGGAGGTGCCGGCGCAACGAGTCTCCTATTTCAATGTCAAGGTTTCGATTCCCGGACTGGAAAGCCTCAAACAGGATTATTATCATGCCTGGTTCCCGCTTCGGGCGGCCTACCGGATAGATACCGCCGCCTTTTCGGACCCGACGCTCCTGAGCGACGGAGGGCGCGGCGCTGATGACCTGCTTGAACGGCTGTTCGGGAACGGGCTTCGGCGCGAACTGCAGCCCCTGCTGTCTCCCTTTTACCAGCGGGATCTCCTGCTGACGAAGGCGGAAAGCACCATCGATGCCGTGCGGAGGGTCGTGGAGAAGGAATGCGAAGCAGTCGGGATACGCCTGTCGGCCGCGGCGTTGACCGGCCCGGTAATAGCGCCGGAAATAATGGTCTATAACGAGGGAAGGCTCCATGCCGCTGAATTGCGCAGGATGGACAGGGGCATCGAGATGGAGGTCATAGAGTCGCGCTCCAGGGCTGAAAAGAACAGGCTCCTGAACGAGCAATTCTATGCAAAGCTGAATGAGATATCAAAGATCATCAGCGCCAATCCGGATATTTTGAAGTATATTTATATTGACAAATTGGGGGGTAATGTGAACGTGATACTTTCCTCGGACAATAGACTCGTTCCCCCTTTGTTTGATACCGATTCAGAAGCGGGCAAGGGAAAGTCCCGGGAAATTGATAATTTCAAATAGCGAGCACCTTTTAACCGGCATGCCGGAGGGGTGAATATCACAAGCAATGGAGATGAAGTAAGGAGCTGCATATGCCCTGTGGGAGAAAGAAAAAAAGGAAAAAAATTGCCAATCACAAACGGAAAAAGCGCAAAAGGGCGAACCGTCATAAGAAGAAGTTATAACATGAATTGAAAGAGATTGGAAGAGCCCGGAACGCGCCAATCTCTTTTTCTATTCAATGGTATCACATGTTAAAGAAAAAAACCGCCAATATTGTCCTTGATACCGCCAGGCATTCGTGGAAAAAGCGGCCTTCCGAAATTCGGGGATACCAGAGGACCTATTATATCACCTCCGATGAAGACGATTATCTACGCGTCGATTACAATCTGAAGGAAAAGCGGGTTCGTCTCTATGTGGAGATTGAAGCCGAGGGCGGCAATGCGTACTATGCGGTCATTACCAACGGAAAGATAACCGCTGAGCGGAGCGTCTCGACCGGAAGAAATTACGGGTTCGCCGACAAGTTTCTCAAGCGATCGGATGTCTTCTCGACCCTGCCGAACAGGGAGGTCCTGAAGCTCATCAACCAGAATTACGGTATCCAGCGCGCGCGGTCGGGAATGCAGGAGAAGAAGACCGCGGAAAAAGACAAGCTCATCAAGGAGACAAAGGAGCGCTATTTCAAGAGTGATTTTTACCAGGCCGAAGGCGGAGCGGGAGCGGGCAGGGGACGTGGCTTCCGGAGGATCGGGCTCCGCGATCTCGTGGATTGCATGCTGGGTCTGCTGGTCTCCGGAGCGGTTTTCATCTACTTTCAGTATAGTTATATTGCCATGGGCGTTGCCGCCGCGTTTTTCGGAATAATAATCGGATTTGTCGATATGTTTTTTCGCGGCCGGTCGCCTATATTCTTCAAGGTTGTCATTTTTCTTGCGGCCGGCGTCGTTTCCTACATCTATGGCTATTTTCTCTAGCCGGAGGCCGATGGAAACCCAAGCCTACAATAATTTCCCCACAATAACATATTTTATACTTGAAAAGTATCTTTGATTAATTACAATAGTTCTGTGAGACCTGAGGCGCGCGGGCCGTCTCTACTATTTAACAGGTAGTATTCTATATGGAAAAAAAAGAGAATTACTTTTCCTCCCTGCAGATTGTCTGTTTTAAAATAGGCAACGAGGAGTACGGCATAGACATTCTCCAGGTCCAGGAGATACTTAAGCTCCCGAAGGTCACCAAGCTGCCGAAGTCAAAACCGTATATCATGGGGGTCATAGACCTCCGGAGCAAGGTGCTGCCGATCGTTGACCTTTCCAAGCGCTTCGGCATCGAGTCACGCCGGCTGACGGAGAACAGCCGCGCCATAGTCGTCAATATCGGCGGCAAGAAGGTGGGACTCGGTATCGATTCCGTAAGCCATGTCATCAAGGTCAATGCCGGCGATATAGAGCCGCCCCCCCCCGTGGTGCGCGGGATCTCGGGCAAGTATATTGTCGGCATAGCAAAGATGGGCGAGGGTTTTGTGGTCATCCTCGATATTAACCAGATGTTTACCGTGGAGGAGCTGTACGCCGTGTGAGGCTCAGTATGCTGCGATGAGGATCGTTTCGATCTCGTTGGTATTGACTTCGCGGGGCGTATTGTCCAGGAACGGGTAGCTCACCGCCAGGTCCGCAACATCCCTGAAAATTGATTTTGATATGTCATAGCTCGAAAGCCGCTGCGGGATATCGATGTCCGATTCAAGCTTTCGTATCGCCTCGACGGCCTTGATGGCGGCCTCAATGACCGTGACCTCACGCACGTCCTCGCCCATAACCTTCGACATCTGCACGTATTTTCCCGGCGATGATGTCAGATTGAATTCCATTATGTGCGGCAATATTATGCTCATGGCGCTTTCGATGTCCAGGGTGGTTTTCGAGACAAGAGCCAGTGAGATCGAGAGGGTGATCGACAGGTACGAGACGGCGAAGGCGATCCCCGCCATGACCGAGGCGGTTGAAAGGGGCGTCCGCGGGACGCTGTTCTGCGGCTCCCGGAATGAAACGGGAGCGTTTCTGAATATCATGTCGATCGACTTCAGCGCGTAGGTATTGATGATCTCGTTGTTCTTTTTCGATATGACCGATTCTGTCGCGATCGCCAGTGTGGCGATGGCGCTTTTTAATATCCTGTCTTCCGGGCAAAGAAGG
This sequence comes from Spirochaetota bacterium, assembly GCA_016928865.1. Classification (GTDB taxonomy): domain Bacteria; phylum Spirochaetota; class UBA4802; order UBA4802; family UBA5550; genus RBG-16-49-21. The sequence goes on along the minus strand of JAFGJX010000100.1, from coordinate 35,259 downwards.
GAGATCAGGGGGTCCACGATGGTGGCCGAAGGGTAGAGATCGGGATGGTGATATATCTTTCTGGTCAGATCGTGTATCTCCTCGATGTAGAAAAGGGGCGCTATCTCAAAGCCGAACATGGGACTTCCCGGCACGGTGACGAAGTTCATGGGCTTGGCCGCGATCTTCGGATACGAAAAAAGGTCATGGCAGAAAAAATAATTTGTCGCCAGGATGGAGAGCGCCTTTGCGGAGTTTATCGAGTCTATGCCGCCGAACCCGATGATCAGGTCGCAGTTCGTCTTTTTAATGTATGCGGCCGCGGTATCGATTTCCTCCGTGTTCGGCGGGGAAGGGATCCCGTCGTAAACGATGCATCCGACATTGGCGTCCTTGAGCTGGCGGGAGATCAGCTCGATCGTTGCGCCGTACAGCTCGAGGTCGTGGGCGGTGGTGACAATGATCACGCGCGATCCGAACCGCGGCATGATTTTCCCGATGTCCTTGATGACGTCCTGCCTGATAAATATCCGGCTTGGAAGGTGGAAATCTGGTCGTATGTCTGTCGTCACCGCTGGTCCCGTCCCGTTTTTGCCGGCCGTAACCCCGCCGTGGGCGGGTACGTTCCGCTTTTTTGCTGTCGCATAAAAAAAGCGGACATATGGTGTTTATCTCCGCTTTTTACCGGTCCGTTCGTGAAAAATCCCGGGTTATTTTCGCACAAGAATTCCGGCTATCCTGTCGGCAACCTTCTCGAGTATGTCCGGATTGTTGAAATCATACGTCCCGTTGTTGATCAGCTCCTTGATCTGCTGGACGCGGTCAATACGGATATCCGGCGCGGATTTAACCGTCTGTGCCAGTTTCGCAACCTCGGCGGCACTCTTTGCCTCTGACGAAATCTGGACGGAGTCCTTTTTCCTGGTCTCCTTCGATGAAGAAACAGGATTGGATTTCTTGGGCTCGATGATGTTGTTGATATTGCCTATTTTATCGATAACCATTTTGTTAACCCTTTCTAAAACTAATATATATATCGGCAAAATTTGTCAAATCTTTAATAAAAATGCGATATATATATGAGAAAATTGCATGTTCAGCGCCGGATTGCCGACTTATGCCCCATATTTATCCAGTTATGTCTATAATGTATTAATCTTTATCTTCGGTTTCAAGTTTAATTGGGTCGCTGCTGTTAAAAATGGCCACGGTAAACTCGCCTTTTTCCTTTATTGTATCGACCCGCGCGGTCAGATTCTCGATTGTATCATAGATGAATTCTTCATGGATTTTCGTCATTTCCCGGCCGATAAGCACCGGGCGTCCCGGAAAGGTTTCCCGGATGGAACCGAGCAGTTTTTTGATACGGTATGGCGATTCATACAGGATGATCATGCCGTTGAAATCCTTCAAGGAAAGAAGCTCCTTCCTGCGCCTGCTCTCCTTTTTGCTCAGAAAACCGCAGAAGGCAATGGATTTGCCATGGAACCCTGAAACGGAGACGAGCGCCGCCAGGGCCGAGGGTCCGGGGATGGGGCAGATCGTGATACCCTGCTCGCGCGCCGCGGCCACAAGCCTGCTTCCGGGATCGCTTAGACCGGGCGTACCGGAATCGGTTACATAGGCGATTGATTTCCCTCCAAGGAGGAGGTCAACCGTGCTCTTAATTTTCTGCGGTGATGAATGGGTGTGGAGGGATTGCGTGGGAGTGTTTATGGCGTAATGTTTGAGCAGCTTTCGAGTCTGGCGCGTATCCTCGCAGTATACGATATACACCTCGTCCTTCAATATCCTGATCGCGCGGAAGGTGATATCCTCCAGATTGCCGATCGGCGTTGCAAGAATGTACAGGATGCCGGATTCCATATTAGAATGAAATCAGGCTCGCATGTTTTGTAAATGAATTTATTGATGCGGGACGATTTTTATTGCCTGTGAGGCCTGCCAGTGACAGGAAAAAAACTGACAGATATTCCAATTTATAGCTTGATAATTTTATGTAAATTATAAATAATACGTTATGTACAGGATTTGATTGATATTATAATATCAAATGAACGGAAAATATTATCAACAGGAGCGTTCGGGCCATGATTCTCGATGAACTGAAAATGTATTTTACGCGGGACAAGATACTCCGTGACACCATCCTCACATTTGTGTGCCTGTTGGCCGGCCTGCTGGTCCTCGTGGCTTTTTTTCTCCTTGCCCTTATCCCATCGAAGGGAAGCGCGGTGTATCATCTTCTTGACAACCTTGGCATCTTTTTCCTTTTCTCCGGAGCGATGCTCGCGTACGCCGCGGTCCACCGCGGCAATGCCGTCGCCGGCGAGCATACGGTCCGCTCGCTCCTCGTTGCCACCGCGCGCCAGGCGCATGTTATTACGGGTATACTGCTCGGATCGGTCTTCATTGTGTTCGCGGCAGCGTTCGCCGAGCTCGTGCTTTCGCTGTTCGGTTACATCCCCTACGCGGGGCCGGTGATCGTGGCGTTGCTGTCGGTGCCCCTGTTCGCGATTAACGCGGCCCTTATAGCGGTTATGGTCCTGGTATGGGTGAGCGCGCCTCCCATGGTCGCAGAGGGAATCCCCCTGAAGCGTCTCCCGTTCGATTTTCTGGCTCTCACGAAGAAGAAAGGTCTGGTAATCTTCGGCTACACCATGCTCTCCCTCATAGCCTTCGCTCTCATCATGGGCGCGGTCCTGATCATCGTCCGCTACGCGGCCGGGATCACAAGGTCGGTGCAGTGGAACATCAGCCCTGCATATCCCTCGGTGTTCAAGGCCATAATGCGGCCGTCATATGTTACGGATATCATCGGGAAAGTGGCGCCGAAGACCGACCCGATCGCCGCGCTTCAGCAGTACGGCACCAGCGTCTTCAATTATGTTCACATGCTGGGCAATCTTTTAAAATTCCTGTACGGCATCGTTCTCGCGGCGCTGGCATCGTTTATACTCGGCCTGTTTTTCAACACGCTGTCGTTTTTTTATACAAAGGTAAAAAGGGACGTAATAAAATAATGCATTTCACAGGCTTGACGGGGGGGGGCTGACGTGAATATATTGAGCAAGGCAAGGCCATCTGCAAGATTTTTCGGAGGGTGATAGAATGAGATTATTTTCCTCGTTAGCGGCCTTTTTCATCACGCTGTTACCGATTTCGGTCCTCGCGCTGGACAGCGTTCGGGTTGATGATTCGTTTTCAAGCAGGGTCATCGGGACAAGCATTGAATATCTGGAAGACAAAGAAAGGAATATGACCTTTGACCGGGCGCGGTCATCGGGTGGATGGATCAAGTCGGAAAAAGACTCATTGAATTTTGGATTTACGCCCTCGGTCTACTGGTTTCGGTTCTCTATCAACAACGCAACCGGGGCTCCAATGAACCACTTCCTCGATATTTCCTACCCGCTCATGAATTATCTCGATTTTTACATACCGGAAGATGACGGATACCGGATAGAGCAGACAGGGAACAGGTACCCTTTCTATAACCGCGAGATCGAGGACAAGAATTTTGTTTTTCATCTCAAGGAAGCTCCGGGAAAGCATACCTATTACCTGAGAATAGAAACCAAGAGCTCCATCAATTTTATTCCGACCCTGATGTCACAGAAGGCGTATTTTCACCTGGTGCAGACCAAAACGCCGGTGTTCTGGATTTATTACGGTCTCATGCTGATCATGCTTGTCTATAATCTCCTGATATTTTTCGCAAGCCGCGACAGGAGCTATATCTATTACGTCATCTTTATCGCGTCATATATCCTTTTTCAGATGACCCTGAACGGATTCTCGTTCCAGTACCTGTGGCCCAACCAGATCTGGTGGGCGTGCAATTCACTTCCGTTTTTCATGCTGACCTCGGTTGGGTTTGCCGCTATCTTTATGCGTAAAATAATCAATACGCCGGGCAAGTACCGGGGGGCCGACCGGATTCTTGTGTTCGTGGTCATCATTCCCGCGTTCGCCTGGGCCGTTGCGAGCCTGCTGGTGCCCTATTCGCTGGCCATCCGTGTCGCAACCGCGCTGGTCGGACTCCTGTCGACGCTAATATTCATCTGCGTCATTTATACCGTGATAAAGAAGTCACGGGAGGGCCTGTTTATCGCGGTCGGGTATGTCGGCCTTATTGTCGGGATTATTCTGTACGTGCTCAAGGCCTTCGGTGCGGTGCCCAATATGTTCATTACCGAGTGGGGCGTGCAGATCGGCTCGGCGCTGGTCATCGTCCTGCTGTCCCTGGCCCTGGCGGACAAGATCAATGTGATGAGGAGAGATCTCTCCGTCCTGCTTGAAGAGCAGAACGTGACCAGGAAGGAGGCGCAGGAGCGCGCCGGGTATCTCGAAGGGATCGTGCAGACCGCGACCGGGATATCGGACGAATTCATGAATATTACCGCTCAGATGCAGGAAATTACAAAGCGCTTTGCAAGCATGTCCATGGAGCAGGCCGCCACCAGCGAGGAGATGTCATCGACATTCGAGGAGCTGTCCGGGTCAATCGAGAACATCTATCAGGCGACCATAAACCAGAAAGACGAGGGCGAGAAATCGAAGCTCCTGGTGGTTGAGCTGAACCTCGCGCAGAAGAGCCTGATCGAGGAGAGCCAGAAGGTCGAGGAGAGCATCAGGGAGATCCAGCACCGGGCAAGCGTTACCGGCGACAGCCTGAAGAAGATGACCGAGACCATGAGCGTCATCAACGCGGGCGGCAAGGAGATCAACCAGTTTATCGCGATGATCGACGATATCTCGGACCGCATCAACCTTCTCTCGCTGAACGCGGCCATCGAAGCGGCCCGGGCCGGAGATTACGGCAGGGGCTTCGCGGTCGTCGCAGACGAGATCGGCAAGCTCGCGCAGGCGACGTCGGACAATTCAAAGCAGATCGGCAGGCAGATCGCACGGATAACGACCGACATGGAAGCCGGCGCGCGCATCGTGATGGACACGAAGGAATCGACAGATGTCATTTTCGAGATGGTCGGGGCCATCAGCCGCGGCATTGACGGGGTCAGGGTCATGATGACCAAACAGAACAAGGCGCTCGAGATGGTGATACGCCAGGCGGACGTCATCGAAAAGATGTCGAAAGAGATCGTGATCTCGACCAACGAACAGAAAAATTCGATGGACCAGACATTGAAAACTATCGAGCGCATGTCAGAGATGGCCCAGGAGATATCCATGTCCAACACGCGCGTCATTGATTTCATGAAGGTTGTTCATGACAAGGCGATCGAGCTGAACCAGGTGATCAAGAAAACCGGGTAGCGCGCGGATCAGGCCTCCCGCACCTTCACCACGATGATGCCCTTGTCCGGTGCGGTGGGGCATTTTAGCTCGCAGATGGAGCACCCGATGCAGAGGTCCGTAACAACATAGGGCAGCCGGACCCGTTTTCCTTTTACCAGTCCCTCGCGCACCCTGATGGCTTTCCCCTTCACGGGGCAATGCTCTTCGCATACGATACAGTCCTCTCCCTTCGCGTACGGCAGGCATATTCTTTTATTAAAGACCGCTATGCCTATTTTAACTTTCTGCTTTTCCTCTATAGAGAGCTTCCTGATGGCGCCCGTGGGGCACACCTGACCGCAGAGGTTGCACTGGTATTCGCAGTATCCCCTTCTCGTATCCAGCACGGGCGCCCAAGCTGTGCCGGGGCGGCCGGCAGCGGAGGCCGGCTGGAGTACATTGGTGGGGCATACCTTCATGCAGGCGCCGCAGCGTATGCAGCGGCGGATGAATTCATCTTCCGGGAGAGCGCCCGGCGGTCGGATTGATGAGGCGGTTCCGGCGCGCGGTATTGTTTTGGGGAGATTTGCCGCCAGTACGGGAAGTGGTGTCAGAGCAAGCAGGGCTGCATGTATGAACTTCTCCCGTGTTATTGCGGGTTTAATGGTTGCTCTGACCCCGGGAAAATTGCTCTGACCCCCTGCGGGACCGATAGTTATCGGTAAATTTGTACCCTGGGACCAGGAAAGTTGCTCTGACCCCTCGATGGACCGATAGTTATCGGTAAATTTTTGCTCTGACACCTTGAAAACCGGTAATTTGAAGGAAAATGTTGATTTGCCTCTCGGACAATCCGCCATACAGTCCATGCAAAGGACGCATTCTTCTGCGATATATGAGTTGTCTTCCTTTATGGCATTCATCCGGCAGATGTTTTTACATGAGCCGCAGTTTGTGGTGCATTTTTCTACATCGCGCCGAAGGAACGAAAATCTGGCTGGCAGGGCGAGAAACGCTCCCAGAGGGCAAAGGTACCTGCACCAGAATCGTCGCTTTATAAGGGAAAGGGCCAGTATCAGAACAAGCATTGAAAGGATCAAGCCTGTATGCGGAAAATAGGGAGTAGACAGGCTCAGGAAGCCTTCCCTGAGGGAATTATACAGCGATTCCAGCCATTCAGGGTAACCTGCTGCCTCAAGGATGCTGATAAAAGCGGCGTTGATTCCTCCATCAATCAAGGGGTGCGCGTTGAAGGAAAAGGCGCGCACGAATATGGTTATCGGGTCAACCGCCCAGGCAAGCTGGACGCCGAAGAGGGCGAAGGCAAAGGCCGCACAGAGCACCCCGTATTTCAGAAATCGTAGCGGATGTGGTTCAGCTTCTCGCTTTTTTATGCGAAATAATTTTTTTATTTTCATGATGATGTAGGAGAGCAGGTCCAGGAGTGCTCCGAGTGGGCATAACCAGCCGCAGAAAAATCTTCCAATGATGAGCGTCAGGACCAGAACTGCAGAAGCGTACAGGATGCCCGGAATGAGCACCCGCTCCGCGATGGCGGTTACAAACATGGCGAAAGGATCAATTTGAAAGTAGAATTTCGGGTTTATATAACCCTCAAGCGGATAACGGGTGTTCCAGAGTATGTAAACAAGCAGAAACGCCGACAGCGCCTGCGCGCAGCGGCGTGCCATGACTATGCGTGTGCCGGTGCCAGACATCAGATCTGTATCTTCATGATTTTTGAGCGTGCGATGTCTGCTGAACCGACCCCCATCTCCACAGCTTTCCTGATATGGGCGATATCATTCGGCTGTTGATCAAAGAGCGTGGCTGCGAAGGCGTCGGCCAGGACCGGGTCCGCGCCGGCGACCACGGTCTTCATCGTTTTTACATCACCGAGCCTGCCGCTGGAAGGGCCGTTTCTCGTCAGGATGCGGTACGCGTCGATGATCGTGAGGTCGGGGTTGATGAATTTCGTGAGCTCGGCCAGCTTGCGGTCGATGTTCCAGTGCATCTGGCCGCGGTTGCCGCCGCAGACCCCCATCAGGTTTTTCATGGACAGGGTGAGCCCGGAGAGCCCGTGGTGCTTTGCCACGGGCGCGCTGATGAAGCAGTCGCATTCGACCGCGTCGCGATATACGGGCCATGATTCCATGAGGCTCCCCGGCGGGAACTGTCCGGGAATGAACTTCGCGTTGATAACATGGTAGATGCTGCCGCCCGATTTTCGCACCGCGTCCGCGATGCCGCTGTTCGCGTAGCACATGGCAGCGTCGTTGCAGGTCCTGTCGAAGACCTTTACCCGCCTGGCGCCGGCCGCGCGGCAGAGCGCGACAAGCGTCGCGATCACCTCGGGATTGGTGGTTGCCGCGTATTCCGGGGCGCGGTTCCAGCCGATGTTCGGCTTGATCACCACGGTGTCGCCCTTCCGGACGAAGCGGTCTATCCCGCCCAGGGTCTCGATCGCCTTCCGGGTGATGGCTGCGGGGCTTTCGCCCTTCACGACGGCCAGGTCGCAGGCGGTTGCGACTGGCCGTTTCGCGCGGGCCCTGAGGGTTCCCGCCGGTGCTGCGTGGGCCCATGACTCAAGTCCTTTCAGCACAGGGACAGACGCGAGGGCGGAAAAAATCCCCCGGATGAAGTCCTTGCGGGACGCAATCTTTACCGCAGTGTGGGAAAGGGATATTTTTTTCATCGCTCTGCCTCCTCTTGAGTGGATTGTGTTTCTAGCAAGAGGCTTCTGTCCCCTCCCGCGATGGAAGGGGACAGTATCAGGGTATATTACTTGCGCTTAACTTCAAGAAGCTCCACTTCAAAGATCAGCACCGAGTTCCCCGGTATGCTCTGGTTCCCCTGCGCGCCGTAGCCGAGCGCGCTCGGTATGACCAGCTCGTACTTGGAGCCGGGCTTCATGAGCTGAAGGCCCTCCGTCCATCCCGGTATCACCTGGTCGAGCGGGAATTCGGCCGGCTGGTTCCTCTTGTAGGAGCTGTCGAATTCCGTGCCATCAATCAGCGTTCCTTTATAATGCACCTTGACGGTATCGCTCGCTTTCGGCGGGACCCCGGCGCCATCCTTGATGACGCGGTACTGGATCCCGCTCTTCGTCACCTGGACGCCCTGTTTTTTCTTGTTCTTTTCCAGAAATTCTTCGCCGAGCTTCATGTTTTCCGACGCCTTGGCCGTCTGTTTTTTCATCAGCTCTTCAGAAAGCTTCTGGAACGCGTTCCTGATCTCCTCATCCTTGAGCCTGCTCTCCCTGCCCTTCATCACGTCTTCAACCGCGAGGTTGAACGCGTTCATATCGAGCTCCATACCCCGGTTCTTCATGTCCCTTGCGAATTGTGTTCCGATGCCGTAGCTCACCTTCGAGTTGTCCGAGCTGAGGTTTGCGCTGCAGCTTGATACGGTGAATATGACGAACAAGCTGCAGATAATACGGGTAACCTGTGATAGATTCATTGTGTTGTCCTTGGTAGTGATAGATTTTCTGCAATGTGCTGAAGATTACAGGTGTCGTTAAAAGTGAATTGTGTCAATTAACTTTTTCTGAATGGCCCGGGAAGATTGAATCAGCAGGTGCGTCGAGACCGGGTATGCCAATGGTGCGGATTGGGGCCATTTCCGCTATGGAAATTATAATTATTACAATTTTATTCTTGTCAAACAGCCTGGTAATCGCATGATAGTTGATGCGGGGGCGATTGGCCCCGCGCGTCAGCCAAGGAGATTGTGATGCTCAAGCGCGGTACGCGTTTCTGTCTCATGGGAATGTTCCTTCTCATCCTTTCCGCCGCGGCCGCAGCCGGAACACTGGAGCTTACCGATACCAGCGGAAGCTACAACCTGGCCCCGTACACATGGCTTTACGAAGACGCCGAAGGCCCCCTTTCCGCCGATGATATTATTAAAAGGGGAGTCCTGCGTGAATTCACGATAAACCGGACGGAGACCATCAACAGGGGCTATTCTGATTCCTCCTGGTGGTTCGGCTTCTCGCTGAAGAACAGCTCCGCCGTTCATTCCCGCTGGTACCTGGAGCTCTCCTTCCCCACAATGGATTACTTTGAACTCTATCGCGTTACGTCCGGCAGGGCGACGCTCGTCGCGCGCGAAGGAGACACGTTCCCCTTTTTCCACCGCCCGATACAGTTCAACAACTTCGTGATTCCCCTTTCCATTCCTCAGGGGACCAAGTCGGACTTCCTCATCCGCATAAAATCCACCAGCGAGATCATCGTCCCGCTCACCGTCTGGTCTCAGGATTCATTTACCGTACACTCGAACGAGCAGTCGAGCGCCCTCTGGTTCTATTATGGCATCATGGCCGTCATGGTCCTGTACAACCTGTTCCTGTTTATTACCATCCGTGATGCGAGTTACCTGTATTATGTTTTCTATGTCTTCTGCACAACACTGAGCAACATGAGCTTCAACGGCATCGCCTACCAGGTGCTATGGCCCGATTCGCCCTGGTTCAACAGCATCTCGATCGTATTGATGGGAAACTTGGCGCTCATCGGGTTTCTCCAGTTCACAAGGAAGTTTCTCTCAACCAGGGAGTTCGCCCCATCCTATGACCGGGTCATTCTGGCATTCATCATGCTGATCGTTCCGTTCATCGCCGCGATACCGTTTGTGCCGCTCTCCTTCTCCATTATATCGCTCAACACTCTGGTGCTCCTGACCACGATGCTGGCGGTCGCCGCGTGTATCATATCGATCAAAAAGGGATACCGGCCCGCCCTCTTTTATATCGTCGCCATGTTTTCGGTGTTCCTGGGCATATGCCTCATCAGTCTCAGAAATTTCGGTATGCTTCCCGATATCTTCATCACGCGGTACGGGTTCCAGGTCGGAACGACCGTGGAGGTGGTCCTTCTCTCGTTTGCCCTGGGATATCGTTTCAACCTGATGAGGGCCGAAAACCAGAAGCTGCAGCTGCTCAGCAAGGAGATTGAAATAGCCCGCACCATCTACCGGTCGATACTGCCCGCCGGGATCCCCGAGGTCAGGGGAATGCGCATAGAGGCCCTGGCGCTTCCGATGGACCTGATCGGCGGTGATTTCTATGAAATGTATTCCGGGAGGGAAGGGACCCTCGGGCTCTTCCTGGCCGATGTGTCGGGACACGGGGTCCCCGCCTCCATGGGCGCGGCGATGCTGAAGGTCGCTTTTGCCGGCAACCTGCACCTCTCTGAATCGCCGGCGGAGCTTATGAAGGGAATCGAGAGGACCATGACGGGCAGAATGGGCGATCAGTTTTTCACCGCGACCTACACGTTTATCGATACCGAAAAAAAGATACTCCGTCATGCCAATGCCGGGCATTTTTCCACTCTTTATCTGGGAAAGAACGCCGCTGATATTACGGCGCTCCGGCCTTCGGGCAGGGCGATAGGCCCGTTCCTGAACGAATCCTTTGAAATGGACGAGCTTTCAATCGGGACAGGGGACCGCGTCGTGTTCTATACCGACGGGGTCATTGAATGCAGAAATGACGGCGGCGACGTGTTCGGCGAGGCGCGGCTTAGCGCCATGCTTCTCGACCTGCGCGGCAGACGGCCTGCGGACGTGAAAGATGAAGTCCTTGCCGCGCTGTACCGATGGATAGCCCCTGACACACGGCTTGATGATGACTGCACTCTTATTATCGTTGATATCACCGGGTAGCGTTTCCGCGAATTCCATTTGACATTTCCGCACCCTCCTCTTCAATACCCCCATGCAATTCAGGGTCATCGCAAATGATAGCGCCACCGCGGCCCGCACCGGCGAGATCGTCACCTCGCGGGGCACGGTACGCACGCCCGTGTTCATGCCGGTGGGTACGCGCGGGTCAATCCGCGCGCTTGCCGGGCGCGACGTTGAGGAGCTCAATTTCGACATGATTCTGTCGAACACCTACCATCTGTATCTCAGGCCCGGCGTGGAGGTGCTGAAGAAGGCGGGCGGGCTGCACAGCTTCATGAACTATCACAGGCCAATCCTCACTGACTCAGGCGGCTTCCAGGTCTTTTCGCTTTCGGACCTCTGCAGGGTGAAGCCGGACGGCGTTGAATTCCGCTCGCATATCGACGGGTCGCTCCACTTCTTCTCTCCCGAGTCTGTCCTGGACGTGCAGAGGGCGATCGGCTCCGACATCATGATGGTGCTGGACCAGTGCACCGAGTATCCCATAGACAAGGCGGAGGCGCGCAAGGCCGTGGACCGTACCGTGGAATGGGCAAAAGCCTCGCACCGTTACTGGAGCGATAATTTTGATCCGGACCGTCAGGCGCTCTTCGCGATCGTGCAGGGGAGCGTGTTCACTGACCTGAGGCAGGAATGCGCCGAAAGGCTGCTCGAGCTTCCGTTCCCCGGCTACGCGGTCGGGGGGCTCTCGGTGGGCGAGCCGAAGGACCTGTACCGGGAGATTACCGGGTTCACCCTCTCGCATCTTCCCGCGGACCGGCCGCGCTACATGATGGGGGTGGGAAGCCCCATGGAGATACTCTTCGCGATCCGCCACGGCATAGACATGTTCGACTCGGTCATGCCGACCCGCATCGCGCGCAATGGCACCATCTTCACCTCGGCCGGCCGGCTGAGCATCAAGTCCGCGGCATGCGAGTCCGATCTCTCTCCGCTGGACGAAGCGTGCGATTGCTATGTCTGCCGCACCTATTCCCGCGCGTATCTTCGTCATCTGTTCAGGGTAGGCGAGATTTCGGCGCTGATCTATAACACCTATCACAACCTGTATTTCATGAACAGCTTCATGAATGATATCAGGCAGAGCATCGAGCGCGGCGCGTTCGACTCGGCATACAGGAAATGGGAAGCCCTGTATGGAAACGGCGACATTTAGAGTGAAATGTATAAAAATTACCATGATCATCTTTAATAAGGATAAATAATCTTGACATAAAAAATGGAGCGGTTTATATTGTTGCAGACATAACTACGCATACAGTAAACGAGGGGGATACCGGGCAGATGGATATAACGACCAGATCAAAGGGGGATGTGATCGTCCTGGACATTGCGGGCGAAATAGATCTTTATAACGCTCCTGAAATCAAAGACATTATTAACAAGCTCATCGAAGAGAGAAAGTATAACGTTGTCATCAATCTGGAAAAAGTATCCTATATAGATTCTTCCGGTATCGGCGCTCTTATTTCCAGCCTGTCGAACCTAAAAAAATATCAGGGCGGACTGAAAATCATCAACGTATTCGCGTCGGTGCGGAAGGTGTTTGAACTGACGAAATTGACCTCGTTTTTTGAGATCTTTGACTCAGAGGACCAGGCGGTTAAGTCATTCTCCGGTTAGCCGCGGTTCCGTATTCCCTGATTTCAATTCATAATTTAGCATCATTATTTTTTTTCATACAGTTGAGGTCATTATGAGGCGGGTAAAAAATCTATCGGTTATTATCGTTCTTGTTTTTTCGTTCGCGATGGTCATGGCGTGCAAGGTGAGCGTTCCCATTCGCGAGATGTCGACGGCAAAGAACGCGATCAGCTCGGCGGAAAAGGTGAACGCTGACAAGTATGCGCCCGAGGACATGGACCAGGCCCGTACGAAGCTCCTGGAGAGCCATGACCAGGTGATGGACAAGGAAGCTGACAAGGCCAGGGGGTCGGCGGAGGAGGCCGCGAGCCTCGCCCAACAGGCGTATAATAGGGCCCTTCCTCTTGTCGCGAAGGACACCATCGCGGTCGCTGAAAAGAGCATAGAAGAAGCGGGCGAGGCGTACGCGGAGCGGCTTGCCGCCGGAGAGTACCGCGAGGCAGAGGAGAGCCTCAAGCGGGCCAACGACCTGTTCCAGGACAAGGAATATCATGAAGCGTACAATGCGGCGGTTCTGGCCGATGAAAAAGCGAAGAGCGCCCGCGCCGCCGCGCTTGGCAAAAAGGAGATGCTCCGCGACTCGATCGTCGAAGTGAAGCGGACCCTCGAAGAGGCCATGCACTATGGCGCGGAAAAGTACGCGCCGGAAAAACTGAACCTGGCGAATGAGAATGTTGACATAGCGGAAAAAGCCTACGATGATCTGGAGCTCAAGAAGGGCTTCTCCGCGGTCGAAGTGGCGAAGCTGAACGCTGACGAGGCGCTTTTCGCGGCCCTGAAAAATACCGCCTCGGACAGGCTGACCGCCGCACAGAAAGCGATCACCCTTGCTGAAAAGTCGAAGCTTGCGGCCGGTAAAAAGGAGGAGATGAACGCGGCGCGGGAATCGCTTGCCGAAGCAAAATCCCTGCTTGCCGACGGCAAGTACCGTGAATCGATCGCAGCGTCGGACGAGGCGATCCGCCTGGCGTATCTCGCCATGGGACTGAGGCCGGACGGGAGTGTCATTGCCGGAGGTGGCGGCGAGGTCGCGCAGGACCAGGAAAAGGTGGAAGAGCAGGAAAAGGACTATCTTCTGTACACCGTGCAGTACCGGGAGAGGTACAAGGACTGCCTCTGGTATATCGCGAAGAAATTTTACGGCAACGGCATGCTGTGGAAGAAAATATACAATGCCAACCTTGACCAGATTGGGGATCCCGATCTGATCATGCCGGGCTGGGTCCTCAAGGTCCCGAAGCTCAAAAAATAGGTCGACAGTGAATAACAGAATCAAGCCGGGGCGGGTCCCCGGCTTGATTGTTTCCGGGTTGATGTCAGTGCCCGAAGTAAAAAATTTTGCTTTTCAACCGCGATCAGTTATCTGTACGCGTCCGTGATCACCGGCATCCGGATTCTTGCATCGGGTCGGATATCATCCACTGAATAAAAAATGTAACGAGAATATTGCTTGACCTGATTTTTGAAACGAGACATTATTCCCTTATAAAAATATGCGCCGGTTCGCGCGCCTGCCATCCGGGTTTGCCGGGAGAGGCATAATACACCGGGCTGCCAACCGCCGCGATACTGTTGAATGTACGGTCGACAATGAAGAAGCAGAAAAAGAAAAAAGTCAGACAGGAACATGAAAAGCTGGAGGAAGAAGTTTCTGAAGCCCTGTCGGAGCCGAACGTCATCGACGAGGAGGAGCCGGACCAGGACATGCTCGAAGACCTGGATATGGACCTCATCAAGGTGAAGCCAAAGGCGAGGAAGAAGAATGTCGCGGGCTATTCAGACTCATCCATCTCATGGTACCTGGACCAGATAAACAAGATTCCCCTCCTGACGCGCGAGGAGGAGGACTCGCTCGCGCGCGCCACCAGAGACGGCGATGAAAACGCGAAGAACAGGCTCATAAAGGCAAACCTCCGGTTCGTGGTCTCCATCGCGAAAAAATATCAGACAAGCGGCATATCGCTCCTCGATCTGATCAACGAGGGCAACATGGGCCTGATAAAGGCCGCGGAAAAATTTGATCCGGACCGGGGTTTCCATTTCATCTCCTACGCCGTCTGGTGGATACGCCAGGCGATCATCCTCGCCATTTCACAGAAGGCGTCGCTCATCCGCCTGCCCCTGAACCGGACCGCCGATATCCAGAAGATAGAAAAGGTGCACAAGAAGCTGGAGAGCCGGCTCGGGAGGGAGCCGACCCCGGGCGAGATCGCCGAGGACCTGGATATGGACGATGAGGAGATAAACCATCTGCGCAACATCACCCAGGACTATATATCGCTCGACTCGTCGTACGGCGACTCAGAGGACACCACTATTCTCAGCATGATCGTAGACCAGCGGGTCGACTCCCCGGACAAGAACGTGCTGGACGAGTCTCTATCCTCGGCCCTCGACGATGTGTTAAAGACGCTGACCGAATCCGAGCGCCAGATCATCAAGATGCGCTTCGGCCTTGACGGATACGAGCCGATGTCGCTCCAGCAGATCGGCGATGAATTCAAGCTCTCCAAAGAGCGGATTCGTCAGATAGAGAAGAAGGCGATACGTCGGCTCCGACATCCCTCCAGGAGCCAGCGGCTGAAGAGCTTCCTTCAGGATTAGGCCATGAGGTATTTTTTTCCCGGACTCATCGCGGGCGCGCTGGCGGCGCTGCTCCTCTTTTCACCCACGACGGGCACCGGGATCCATCCCGAATGGTGGAGCGCTATAAAGGCCATCCCCGCGCTTGAACAATCCCCGGTGAACAGATCGGCAAAGGTCCGGTTTTTCGTGAAGGCGGATGACGCCGCCTTCTTTTTGTTGAAGGGGAACGGAGCGGTCGCCGTTTCAGGCCGGGTCCCGGACGGGCTTGCCGCGTTCAGCGGAAACGGGAAGTATTATGTGAGGTATCATAAGGTCGGGGAAGAGGTAGAGTTTTTCAACGCGACAGGGGAGCGCTTCTGGAAAATCGATTCGATGGAATATCCCTATCTTTCCCATGGCGGAAAGCTGATTTTCCTCATGAACGGGGACCATACCGGAATACGGATAGTCGATTACAATGGTAACTTGAGCGGCACGCGTATCGCCGGCCGCACCTGCACGGCGATCGCGTTTTCGGATGCCGGCGATTTCGGCGGCATCGGTTTCCTCGATGGCACGTACTATTTCGTAAGTCCCGGCGGAAACGTCATTCACCGGGGCAGGGCGCCGCTGGGCGCGATGGTGAAGGGGATCGCCATAAGCGGCAATGGCCGGTACGCCGCGGTCCATTTCGGCACCACCCGCGCGGACCGGCTGAGGGTGATCGATATTGAATCAGGCGATCATGACGAGGCGGAGCTGGCGCACATTCATAAGGTTAAAACATCAATCCACGTTGACGGGGAAGGGTACTGCGCCATTCTCGACATCGACCGGATTCTCCGCGTTTCAAAGTCTGGCAGGGTGAAGCTTGCGCTGGCAGTGGCCGCAAAGAGGCACGGGCATTCAACCATCTCGCGCTGGAACGGCATCTACGCCGTGTCCTATACGATGCAGACCGGCACATCGCTGGTCACGCTCTTCTTGGACGACGGCACCGTGCTGATGACGAAGGAGTTTCCAGCCGAGTCCTTTCTTGACGCAACACTCAGGGACGGCCTTCTTTTTATCCGGGGATCGGACAGCATCTTCTGCTACAGTATACGGGGCCGCTAAGAACCGCTTCTCACTTACAGGGCCACCATCATGAAAATGAATCCCCCCAGGGATACGAGGCACGATATCAGCAGCGATATGCGGAACCGGTCCGTTTTACGCTTGTTCCGCGCCATGTTTATGAACATGCCCCAGATACAGAGTAGGACATTCAGGAACAGCAGCGCCTTTGCGATGATGATGCCGCTTTCAAACCTGAGGATTGTCGTTCTGACGGAATCGTAGGTTCCGAGGGAAGGGTTCGCCATCTGAACTATTCCAAACGCGATTATGATTATAAGCCATGAAAATGCGCTGAAGGCGGTGATCATCTTAACCATCATGTCCGGTCCGCGCCGTCTGTTTTTAATTGCAGCCATATACCCTCCATGCATTTGGGAATGAATGTTCACCGTTTCTCATGCGACTCGCCCCGGCCGTTAACTGTTTTTATAGATGACCCGGCTCAATTATAATGTAGATATAACCCAAACAACGTGCCAATTATTTTATCCGGTATTGTAAATTTTTCAATCATAAAACAGGGGGATGATCGGTTTTTTGCGCTGTCCTGACGGTTGGAAAGCATATCCAGTCAATCGGCCCAGTCAGGGCCGGTGAGCAAAAATCCCGTGTCGCCGAATTCATGACCGCCGGCAGAAAGGACCGCCATGATCTCTTCGAGCCGGTCGGCAAAGTCAAGCCTGCCCCTTTTTTTGGCCCCATCTAGCAGCACGGTCGATTTTTTTATGAGCATGGAAAACGCCTGCGCGCTATACCCGGGGTCGAGGGTCTCACCCTGTTCCGAGAGGAGTCGCAGGATTGAATAGACCCGGAAGCGGTCCATGCCCCGGTAGCGCGAGGAGAGCTGGTCCGGGTGCCCTCCGCGGCGCACCACCAGCTGCTCCGGAACGAGCCCGATCCATTCGTCTTTCGTGATTTTGAGCCAGAGGTCGTAGTCTTCGCACGCCGGCAGGTTCTCGTCAAAGGGGCCGTAGCGGTCAAAGCAGTCCCGCGTCATTACCACGGCCGATGGGCTGATAAGGCAGAGCTCGAGGGATTCAATAAAGATGTTTCCCTCACGCTTCAGGTGCCGGCGCCCCGGGTTCACCCGGCGGCCTTTTCTGATCCATTGCTCGTCCGTCTGGTGAATGATGACGTCGGGACGGGAGGCGATGTAGTCAGCCTGGCGGGCGAGCTTTTCCGGCAGCCACAGGTCGTCCGAGTCGAGGAATGCGATCCAGTCCCCTGATGACACCCTGACCCCGGTGTTGCGTGCCGCGCTCACGCCGCGGTTTTCCTGCCGGATATATTTCAACCTGCTTCCGTATTCCTGCTCGATTGCGGCGGTATCGTCCGTGGAGCCGTCATCAATGACAATGAGCTCGTAATCGGCGAGGGTCTGGCCGAGAACGGAGTCGACGGCCTCCCTGACGGTAACGTTTCGATTGAAGGTAGGCAGGATCACCGAAAAGGAGGGCATGATGATGTCATCCTTAAGGGCCGACGGTGTCCGGAATGGCACCGGGCGTGATTGAGGGCGCGATCATTATAACCTATCGGCGTCATTGTGCCGGTCCGTTTCCTGCTGGCGCCTGCTCGTTCAGCATCTCCAGCGCGTTCTCCAGCGAGCGCACGACTTTGTGATGACCGATGCAGCGGCAGAGATCGTGGGCCAGGGCGCGCCGTAATTCTTTTTCCGTCGGCCCGGGATTGTTCTGTAAAAATATCCTGGCCGATATGATTAATTCAGCGACGCAATAATGACACTCGGCGGCCCCCTTTTTCCTGAGGGCTATTGAGAAGGTGTCCTGGATCCTCTGCTCCGACTCGTCCGGCGTGATTACGTTCATGCCGGCCACCTTCGCCATGGGTGTTCTGCACGAGAGCACCGCCTTATTGTCGAGCAGTACCGCGCAGGCCCCGCACATGCCGTCGCCATTGCACCCCACGCCCGTTACCGGGACGCCCGCTATAATTTTCAGATAGTCGTGCAGGGTCGTGTCCGGGTCTCCGGTGAACTCTTTTTCTTCGCCGTTAAGTCTGAACCGCATACGTGGGTATCCTGACAGGTGTTATTCAGTCATCTGGGTATGATGTCTGAAATAAATATTATAAATTGACTTGTTGCAATACGAAATTTTCAAAGGGGTCATAGGGGCGAAGCCCCTATAAAGCTCCCCGCCGGGGTTTCCCGGCGAGCGCGAGACGCAGTTTTGCAACAAGTCTAATAATCATGAAATAATGGAATAGTATCATGCTGGCCTGGTATTGTCTTACACAATATAAATATCAGCCGGTAATTCTTGATATAGTATAATAAGGTTTTAAGCAGGGATAATAATAAAAAGGCCATTTTCAATTTGAAAGCGGCCCTTTTCTGTGGAGCTGAAGGGGATCGAACCCTCGGCCTCTAGAGTGCGATTCTAGCGCTCTCCCAAACTGAGCTACAGCCCCGTGATAGTCTTCAAGGTAAATGTAGTGAAAGGGTCAAAATCTGTCAATACAATTGTCAAAAACCAATCCGTACCAGGCCGGTCAGTCATTTTTCTGCAACTCGATCGATATGCTCACCTTGTTGATGCCGGCCTGCTTGGCCGCATCGAGCACCTTGACGAAATAGTCGACCGAGGCACGCCTGTCCGCCTTCACGATGACCCCGTTTTTCTGCGCGTCTTTTGAGTACTTGAGGAGCTCGGCGTGGAGCGCCTGCTCGGACACGCGGTTGTCCGCGACATAGATCTCGTTTTTTTCGTTCACGGTGACTACCAGGGGGTTCTCCCCCCTGATCTTTGTCACGGTCATCCCCTTGGGCAGGTTTACCTTGATCTTGGATTCCTGCTTCGGGTTAAAGGTATAGAGAAGGCTGAAGGTGATGAAGAAAAAGACGAACATGTTCATGATGATGTCCGTCATGGCGACGGATTCGAGTGAGAGAAACTGCTTGTTGGCCGTTTTGATCTTCATTTCTTTTTCTTGCCGGTGTTTGTTTTCAGCAGGTCTGAAAGTTTTTCACCGTAGTGGTTCAGGTCCCGCGCCACGGTGTTGATCCGTCCCATGTAAAGGCTGTAGATGATGTAATAGGGTATCGCTACGGCAAGGCCGGATGCGGTGGTGACCATCGCCTGGTAGATGCCTCCGGCGAGGCTTTCCACCGTGACGGTGGCGCCCGCGACCTCCCATGCCATGAAGGCCTTTATCAGGCCGATAATGGTGCCGAGAAATCCCATCATCGGCTCGACGCCGACGATGATCAGGAAGATATGCATGTGCTTCTCGAGCCGGGCCATCTCGTCATTGCCGACGTGCTCCATGGCGCGTTCGATTTCAGACGGATCATCGCCCCGGCGTGCAAGCCCTGCGGCGAATACCCTGCCGATCGGGTGGGACGCTGCTTCGCAGGCGCCGGCAGCCAGGTCAAAGTGCCCTTTCTCAATAAAGGAAAAAACAGAGTCCGTGAATTTCACGACGTCGAGCCGTATTTTCCAGAGCAGCATGCCGCGTTCAACGGCGAGCGCCAGAGCGATCATCGAGCCGAGTATGATGGGAACCATCATCCATCCGCCCTTGAACAGAATAGAACCGGTCAGAATATCCATTATA
This sequence comes from Spirochaetota bacterium, assembly GCA_016928865.1. GTDB lineage: Bacteria > Spirochaetota > UBA4802 > UBA4802 > UBA5550 > RBG-16-49-21. The sequence goes on along the minus strand of JAFGJX010000100.1, from coordinate 15,438 downwards.
ACTCCTTGCGTGGGCCTCTGTTGTACAGAGGCCCGGGGACGTCATTTGTTGCAAAAAAATCGGCCCGATGGAAGTATCCGGTTCATCATTCTCAAGGATTTAAAAACGTCAAATAATTAATTGTGAACCGGCGCCTTAAAAAGTACTTGTCAATCATGTCCTCGGGGGCATAGCCTTGGTGTCATCCAGATAGCAAGGAGTGTGCATGGATCGGCGGAGAAGAACAACGCGCCAGGTGAAGGCGGGATCGCTCGCGATCGGCGGGGACGCGCCGGTTTCAATCCAGTCCATGACGAGCGTCCCGATCGAGCGGACGGAGGAGACCATCGAGCAGATCAACCGCCTCTCCGAACGGGGCGCGGAGCTCGTGCGGGTGGCGCTGCGCTCGGTGGAGGCGGCGGAATGCCTGAGGAAAATCGTTCCGGCGGTGACCGTGCCCATCTGCGCTGACGTGCACTTCGATTACCGGATCGCGATCGCGGCGGTTGATGCGGGCGCCGCCAAGGTGCGGATCAACCCGGGCAACATCGGCGATCAAAAAGGCGTGCGCGAGGTAATACGGGCCGCGCGGGACCGGGGCGCGCCGATACGGATCGGCGTGAACAGCGGCTCCGTGGACCGGCGGAAATTCCCGGTCGTCACACCCGAGGCTCTGGTCGCCTCAGCCATGGAGCACGTGCGGATCCTTGAGGAGAACGATTTCGCCGATATCGTGGTCTCTATCAAGTCGTCCGAGATCGGACAGACGATTGCGGCGAACGAGCTCTTCTCGTCCGAGCGTGACTACCCGGTCCACATCGGGCTCACCGAGGCCGGGTACGGCGTTTCCTGCGTTGTGCAGAGCGCGGTGGCGATCGGCCACCTCCTCCTCGAGGGGATCGGCGACACCATACGCGTCTCGATGACCGGGGACCCCGCAGAGGAGATCCCGGTGGCGCGGAAGATCCTCGAGGCCGCCGGTGCGCGCGCCGCATGGGTGCGCATCGTGGCCTGCCCCACCTGCGGGCGCACCGATCCCTCGCTCGACATCCTCACGCTGGCGCGGGAGGTGGACGAGGCGGTCACGGCGCGGTTCGAGGGTCTCATGCGCGAGAAGGGCCGCACCCTGCACGTGGCGGTGATGGGCTGCGAAGTGAACGGCCCGGGCGAGGCGAAGGACGCTGACGCGGGCCTTGCCGGAATCCGGGACGGGAAGATGCTCCTCTTCGCCAGGGGCGAGAAGGTGCGCGTGGTGGAACAACGGGACGCGGTGCGGGCGCTTATTCAGGAGATCGAAAAGATCGAAGGTGCATAATTGTGTTACAGTGATATAAAAACGCATAAAAGGCTCTCGCCTTTTATGCATTCGGAAGAATCAGATTAGAATGTGTAGAATGCCCGCTTATTTCCCGCTTCCTCCCGGCTTCATCCCTTTTTTGCAGAACTCGTCCATGGTGAGGAACCCGTCCTTGTCGGCGTCCCTGATCTTGAACATGCTGTCAGGGTTCCCATGCGGATGCCTGGCGCTCTTGAATTCCGAAAGGCTCACCCTGCCGTCCTTGTCCGTGTCCATTGACTTGAAATGGTCCTCGCAGTTTCCCATCATGTGATGGCCGTGCATCATGCCACGTTCGCAGAACTCGTCCATGGTTAGGAACCCGTCATTGTTGACGTCTCGCGATTTAAAAAGGTCCTTCGCGTTTCCGCGCGGATGCTTGATTGCTGAAAACTCCTCAAGCGTCACCTTTCCGTCCTTGTCGGTATCCGTTGATTTGAAATGGTCTTCGCATCTCATCATCGGACGCTGCTTTTTCTGCGCGAAAGCGTTGTTCATACCCGTAATGATGGCAAGAGACAAAACAATCCCCGAAAATACAAATGATATTCTCATACCTGTACCTCCTGTTTATATATCGATAATGTAATGTTGGATTGCTGTATGGAGCCGTATAATACTACTGGTTGCAAAAAAATCAAGAATAAATTGAAGCACTTTGGGTAGCCCGAGAATCGAACTCGGAACCTACTGATTAAGAGTCAAGCCGGAAGAGTAACACTTTGTAACTTATTATAACTTCACGCACGCTTCATTGAATTATAATAAAGTCAATGCACACTGTATAACATTCAGTAGCATAGTATGTCAAGCAAAATGTCACAGTTACGGCTACAAAAAATTAACTGAATTGTTATCAGTCATATTTTTTAAATAACTATTGGTATAATCAAGAGTTAGCATTGACCATCTGAATTTATATCAGGTGCTATATTATAAAACCCCTGTATTTTATTGGAAAATAAATTACTGTGGCCGTAATTGTGACCGTTAGGGTAGGACCCTGAACGACGTAAAAAAATCCCCCAGGTCCGCGGCCTGAGGGGATGTAAGCAATGGAGACGCTCGTATATATGGACGGCAAAAAGCCGGCGTTAATCTATATATTCAATAATGATCCAGCCGCGATTATAGGAGGTGCTTTCATAAAAGCTATTTGTGAACAGATTCCCACGGGTGAGAACAATATTCGTTTCTCCTATTACATAATAACCGGGGGTGCTTGCTTCGTGTGTGGTTAGATCGCGCGTTTCCGTATCTGCGTCGTTCCGTATTTCTACTACAACATCTCTTATTTTTGATCGCGTTAAGCCGTGAGCAATATTCACCGATGCAGTAGTAGACATATTCCAATCGCCGATAGCAATGATCTTCTTATGGACAACCCCCGCTCCGGATCCCGTTTCATTTAACCCATCTGCCGTGTCCGCATTACCCGTCACATCACCCGTTACATCCCCGGTAATCCCGCCCGTTGCAGCAAGCGCACCTCCGATCGCCGCATCCCCCGCAACACTCAGATTACCCTTCCCGGTATTCTCTCCGTCAAGGGTTAAATCGCCGTGAATTGTTGCGTCTTCCTCTACCTCCATATTTGTGGGAACGGTGAGCTGTGATTGGCGGTAATTACTCTTTACGGTCCAGCCTGTGCCGTAATAGGTGACACGGATTTTCTTTCCGACATCAGCAGCGTTAAATTGAATTCTGCCAGTGCCGTAATAAGTGGCAGCGGCATAGTCAACCCTGTATTGTCCGGCTGCAGGGGCCTGTGTCCGTGGCACTTCAGTAAATGTGGCGCCGCCGGTTACGTCCTCAACGATAACGACAGTTGAAGGGTTATCGAGTTGTGGCCCTTCGTTCAGTTGTATTCCGTATCCGTTCCAATCGGCATGATATTCGATTGTGTGTTCTTCTTCTTCAACCAGAACAGAATTCATGACTTCGGAAAAAGGATTGAAGCGCCATGATTCAAACATTATTTAGCCTCCGACTTTTCAGGTTTTTTCTCATCGTTTTTGATCGGAATTGGTAGTCCGCGTCCCAGAGGGCGCGCGCCGTTTATATTTTCGTTTTTCATGTCAGCCCCTTAATAATTTAGTATTTTCTGTTCTGTCTCGCGGCGCTGTCTGGTCGTGCTGTTCTTGTCCATGAGCCCCCTCAAGCGCGATTCAAAAATAATTTTTCGCCCAGGTTTCGCGGCCCTGTCAATAATACCCCTTGCGAGTTTCAGACGGCCCTCTGCGGCCTTGACAGCGTTCAGGCGTTCATCAAGCACGCGCTGCGCCTCATCTGCTTCGGCCTGGGCTGCATCAATGCTGTCCTCGATCTCATCAAGGGAAGCGCTCGCGGACTGTGCTTCGGCCTGTCGGTGCTTTTCCCGGAGCTCTGCAAGGGGCTTATTATAGCGGTCCTCGATAAGCTGAAAGTCAGCGATAGTCAATGCAGGCGCTACTGGTTCGGTCCCCCCGATCTTCGCGATCCTGTCGTTTTCGGCGCGCCGGTCGGTCAAAATTTTTTCGACAAATTGCAGCCGTTCCTCGCGGAGCTTCTGCATAGCATCGGCAAGTTTTTCAAGTTCGTTCTTCATTTTTTCTTTTCCTCCAAAGTAATAGGTTCATAAACCGCCTTCGTGCTGATCTCCCTGGTATCAAGCGGGAAACTGTAAACGCCGGGCTTCGGCGTGCTGCTGAAAAAAAACAGTGTGCGGCGGTCTGCGAGGCCCTTGTAATCGTCAAGAAAATTGACGCGGACGATCTCGCCGGTATCGACGCGCCGGACCTTTGAAGCGCCCAGGTGTGCCGCGAGCTTCTGAATGGCGAGGTGTTCGGGCATTATATTTTCTTGTCCGCGCTCTTTTTTCGTCGATTGCCTGACGTGGAAATCGATTCCGTCAATAATGGAAACGACATCGAGAATGTACTTCTGCATCCGGCGTATACCTGACACGCGATCCATAAAACGATTTAACCCGGCAAGGGCTTTGTCATGCTGCTCATTAACAAGCGGTTTGACAGCGGCCAGGTCTGCGAGCTTGTCCTCGCGAACGAGGAAGCGATCAAATTCAGTTTTCAGTCTGTTCATGCCGCCCCCTTGCCGGTCAGTTTCCGGGCGAGGGTGAGAGCGCGATCTTGACGGGCGGTAATATCGTAAATGATATTGATAGCGGCGTCAATTTCCAGACGATATTCAGCATAGAGCCGCTTCAGAATGTTCAGCACTTTCATTTTGTGTGTAACCATGCGGCCGCCTGCCTCATTCAAAATGACTTCGTGATTCTTGCCGAAAAGCAGATCATACTTTTTTAAAGCATCACGGATTTTTTTATCGTCATCAAACAGGCGATTCATGCCGGATTGAAGTTTTGACAAATCTTTCAATGTTCAACCTCCAATATTTTTTTTGCGGCAGCGATAAGCCGCACAAGATTTGTATTCAAGAATTCTAGGCGCTCGACCGTCGCGGTCAGCTCCATGATATACTCGCTGAAGTCATCCCGTACGAGCTCAACCACGCGGGCCTTTACGCCGGTCTGATCCTTTGAGAGCGCGGCCAGGTCAACGAGTCCGGCAAGTATCGCGGGGAAGGTCCTATCAATGCGATTGACGGCGCTATTCAGTCTCATTACATCCGGTGTCATAACCAGTCTTCCTGATCCGGCGAGAAATGCCGGGCAGCACGTTTTATAGCAGCGGCAATGACAGCTTTCTCTTGACGCTTGCGCCTCCGGGTTTCCGGGTCATCAGCAAATATCCGGCGGCGAGACGTTCCGCGCATCGGACATGAATTTCGTTTTGAATTGGTTTTCTTCACAACCGGGCCTCCATCATGCCGGCACCGTTGTTACGATCATTATTCCACGGACGCGAAGATCATCCTTGAAGTCGTCAATATCATCGCCGGTAAGGACGCCGATCTTCGCGCCGCTAAATGTTCCGGTAAGATAAACATCAATAACCGTGTCACCGTCTGAGGCGTCCGCATCTTCAACAAGAATTGCATACGGGGTCTGGCTTCCATCAACAGCCGAAGAATCGCATTGAGTGAGTTTGCCGCTTGCCGTTATCTTGCCAAGCAGCGCCCCGCGTTCAAGGTCTTGACCTGAAAGTAAAGTCTGCCTGTCGGTCGTGATCGGGAAATCACCGGCGATCAGGCCGTCATACGAATAGGTTTCAAGGCGTGTTGACATCAGCAGCCCCCATGCTTGCGTGCTGAACGAATGCCAGACACGACATCGGCAGCGATATGATTTTTACCAGAGCTGCCTGTCCGCGTGGCCTGTCCGCGTGCGAGCCGTACGCCTTTTAAGAATTTTTGAAGCGCTTCGAGCTCGTTCAGATTCATAAGCGGGACAATCTCAGTCTTGAAACGCTGGACTTCTTCAGCGACATTTATTTCTTTCGCCATTGATTCGCTCCTGTTTTTAAATGTAGCAGGGACCGGGGCGCGGTACTTGATTTATGGCGCTATGCCTTTTCGTTTTCCCGCTTATACCCCGGCCCTGCATGATCTAAACGTACAACACGATGGATAATGTGTCAATGCTTGCGGCCCCGAGTGTAGGGGGGACAATTAAAGCATGAAAAATAAAATCCGTTCTCGCTTCCGTACAGACGGCGAGGGCGCGGAATGTCTCGCCCGATCTTTTTAAAATATAAATCGCAATCATGAGCGGAAAAGTTTTCAAGCAGCGTATCGCGGACGCGCTGCCAGAATTTCAAGAGCTGCGCCGGATCGTCAAGATGTGATTCGCGAATTGATCCCAGGTATATGCTATCAAAAAATTTAACTGTCTTTTTGAATTCCGGTCGTTCGCTCCATCCAAGGACCACATACAAAATGTGTCCGTGTTTGCGCTGCCTGTGCCGGACCTTGACAAACATCACGCCCGCCCCTTCCTGAATTGCCTATCAGCACGATCCACACACACACCCGCCGCGATCTCTGAGAGGGCGGCATAGACGACGCGCTGAAGCTCTGCCTGTGCCTCGCCTGGGCTTGACCTGTGATCCTTGACGGCTGCGAGGAGCTCGCCGGGTAAGCGGTCAAGGCGAGCGGCTATCTGGTCACGGGTGAGCTGCCAGAGTTCGGCACCGGGGGCGGTCAAAAGAAATTCATCATTGATCTCTTGCAGTTTTATTTTTGCCCGGTCGATCTTTAATAAATACTTTCTGACGTTTTCATTCTTTTTCGACATTATTTAACGCCTCCGATTTTTTTTCCTGTTTGCCTCGCGAGCGATTGAATGAAAATCAATATCCGTTGTGAGCTCGCGCCGGGCCTCATTGACCAATCGTTTTAAAATTGATAATGATCCCGCGTCACTATTTCCGACAAGAAGGGGTGCGGCCTTAACTGGCAATGTTAAAAGGCGGGCGCGGAATGATTGCAATGGCCTTGAAATTGTCTGGATATAATCCGTACGATCAATCATAGCGCCGCTCCTGACGGCGTTTTGTGCTGCCAGCAGGTCATTTGAGATTTTCAAATATTGTAGATATGCCGTCTCGCTGCCAGCATCGGAAGCGGCCTTAAATTTCTGGTACGCTTCACGGCAAGCAGCAAGCGGGTATTGATTGCGATCCTCGCGAGGTAACACTCCGAGTGCGACAAGCTGCCCGATCCGTCGGGCACTGATCCCGAGCTCGACGGCAAGGGTTGAAGCGGAAACTATTTTTTTGCCCATTATGGCGATCTCCTATGAAAAATTAAACACTTTACAAACAGAAACGGAAGTGCATTTTAATTTGCACATCTGTCCAAAGCGCGAACTCGCGGTCACCCGTAGGCGGCGCCAATCGCGTCACAGTACCTTGTGAATTCAGCCCGCGATTCCGGCTTAAAATTGTTTTTAAAATAAAAATATTTTTCATTATCGTTTCCGTCCTCGCGCTGAACACCGGATTTGATTCCAGATAACTTTTCCAGCCGTCAAGCGGCTTCGATCTCGGAAGAGAATTAAAAAATGGTTTTATAAATATATCCATATCAAATATCAATTGTCATAAGCACTTTGCAATAAGAGCACCAACATATCATTTTCCTCACCCCCCCCCGGTGGCACATGTGAACCTTTATCGGCATTGAGGCCGGGCCGGGGCCGGGCCGGGCCTGAGAAAAAATAAAAAAATATTTTTTTATTTTTTTAATTTTTAAAATATTATTCATCACTGTCTAATAGCCTTATATATAGCAGCATCACGTCCTTGTCTTGCGCGTGTGATAGTACCAGCTCCAACCATATCTTGCAAATATGCGTCGACGGCCTGCCGTGTGAGGTATAGTTCATCGGCAATAGCTTGTACTGTCAGGCCGTCCCGATAGGCGTACAGCAGATCAAGGATTGACACCATCCGGTCGAATTTGATCCCGCGGCTCTCTCTTTCGGTCAATTGTTCAAGGGTGCAATCGCGGCAGAGAAAGCCCTCGACCGGATCGAAGCGAACACGATCAGTTTTCAAGATAAGGCGGCCACCCTCGAGAGTAACATTGACCGGGTGCCGCTTCAGGCAGACACAACACTCTACATAAGCTTGCCGGTGGGCCTCTGCTTCAAGGACGGTCTGAAAAGGTGCGGGTCTGTCATCGGTCATGGTTAGGCCTCCGGGACACCGAATTCAGGAGCCGCGGCATAAAGAATATCGGCTGTCAAATAATGTTCTCGAGCACTATCGATTTTTTCAATAGGTGCGCATATTTCCTTATCCCCAAAAGAGGCAATAAAAAATAATTGGCCGTTAGCTGTTCGCAAAATTGTAAAATAGGCTTTTGTTTTGATTTCTTTACCATCAGGAGTTTCGGCCGTTAGATCCTTGTGGAACCTGCAGAGAGGCTGTGCTCTTGAAACATCGTAAAACTTACCTTCGTGAATGAATGCTTTTGTTTTGAATAATAATTGATTTTTGTACATAATTAGTATCCTTGTTTTATTTTTTACTTTTGACGGATAAAGCATTTTTGACGGACTTGACAGTAGTTTGCTCTCTACTACGTGCGAAAATACCTTGTCAGTTCCTTGTCACTCCCTCCCTTTTTCTCTTATTTTCTTGACCTCAACAAGAGGGAAACATCCGTCAAACCGTCAAACCGTCAAAAGGGTATATCCATCTGTGATTCATTTTTTAGCTCTAAATTTATAATGCGATCCCCCTGTTTTGACCGTTCTTTCTTAATTTGAATGTTTACCGAATTTAATACAATCTCGTTGCGGGTAATCCATCGTCCGAGTTTCGCAGGATTGCCCGGCCATTGCTTAGATTTGACAATTTTTTCGTCAGTGTCTATTTCAAGGCATTCGAGCAGTTCTTTTGCGGTCCCTGTGAATGGTTTATTCATGATCAATTTTTTTATTGAGTCATAGAGCGGGCTTTCGCCGGCGATCCCTGAAAGAGCTGTTTTGTAATTTTCCTTCAGTGCGTCAATTGTCTCATCTTTCCAGTCGTTTCCCCTTTCGAGTGCAAGGGAAAAAATAGCAAAGTCTGCGAGGCGAGGGAGGTGGACGCCTTCGACATTTACGCCGTGCTCAATAACATTCATAGCCCGTGATATTGCCGTTAATATTCCGCCCAGGACCGCGGGTCGCAGACGCTCGACTTTTTCCCATACCTGTCGCTCGGTGAGCCTTTCGGATTCGTCTATTGCCTTGCATTCAATATCGATCTTGCGGCTTTGAAGATCCTCTCGGGCGCGATACTCGATACCGTTTGTAATGATAGGACGGCTTTCTTCAAAAACCGTCTCGTCGTCGTCGGTGTAATTTTTCTTGCGGCCGTACCCGCCTTGTGAGGCGAGGGAGCATAGGGCGTCCTGATGTTCTGCGTCGATGTGTGATACGTTGTCGAAATGCAACACATATTGATTTTTAGCATATATAAATAAATCTTTTATGTCTTTCGTTAGTGTTCGGCCCTCCGGTTTTCCGGGGTCAATCAAATATTTGCATATTTTCGATTTTGTGGTTTTAAGACTTCCTGCCGGGCCTTCAAAGTTAGTAATTGGGAAAGTTCCGCGTTCGGACGGTCTGCCATATTCGTAAAAACATAAAACAGATCGGAGTAATTTATAATCCTTCTCGTCGATAGGTGTGAGAATTTCCTTTAGCAGTTCAATGTCGCCGGGCAGCTCGGGCATGGGAAGGGGTTTTGAGTGCGGCGGCCGGTAAAAAAATACTTGTGGGTGTTCTGCGATGCGGCATTGCCCAGGGCGAATTTCAATTATTGTGTTCGTGCCGTCGTTTAGGTCAATATAAACGAGCGTTTCACTTATTGAGGCAACACGTGTAAAAACCTTGTGTTCGCTCCCGGCATACAGGGCCTCACCTCTTTGAACTCCTTGAATTTCGCGGATGTTATTATCAGATAAGGTTATCCCGAGTTCGGTATATGCAATGCGTGAAATGAAATCTTTGTATTGGCCGCTCCCGATTTCAATAGCCTGATTCCCGTGAATAATATATGGCGTTCCCGAACACTTACATAGTAGAAAACCATTTGCAAGGTCAAGTACTTGTTTCGAGGCTTTCGGCCTACCTTTTTTCTTTTCTTTTTTTGGGTGTGCTGCCTGCTCCTCGCCGTGATCCTCTCGCGGATGCTTCCCCTCGATCCGTTGCTTGAAAATTCGTTCGGCGTGTGATTCCCCGCAACTTTCGAGCTCGCGGAGTAGTTCGAGTGCGTCACCTGTCCGGCGCGTGTGATCGTGTTGGGTGTATTTTCCTTCAAATGAGATTGAAAATAGTACCCCCTGAGGCTTTACGCAAACCCGCGAAAATTCGGGCTGACAGAAATATCCATCATATCGCTGAAAAACTTTTTCAACATTCCCCCGGTTCCAAATCATCTTGTCGCCCCTAGTTTGCCTTTCTGATTTCCATACGCTCCGCGATAAGCCGCACAAGCCCTTCACGGGGGATAAGCACGCGCCCCCCTAAATGAACACAGGGGAGTGTACCGTCAGCGATCCGGCGGTTGACGCTCATCAGTGAGAGGCCGCCCAGGAGCTCGGCCGCTTCGGTTTTACTGAAAAGCAGCTTCTCGCCTCGCTTATCGAGCAATCGAGCGGTGCCTGTCCGGGGATTGTACACAATTTCCGATTTTTTGATTTTTTGCGCTTCGGGTTTCGATATGCCCTTCAGTCGCTCGTTAAGGACCGGGCGAATGTCGCGGAAAATGTCGGTTAGTATGTCATTCATGCTCTCACTCCTTTAATGTGATAGCATGACTATAGCATACCGACATATCAGGGCTTTAAAGCCCTTGAAATTATTTTTATGAAGTGAGGATTTTTTTTATGTGTTCGGAGGTTTCGTCTTTATTGTTTAGGTATTCTTTTCCGTCCATGTAGTTTTTGCTGACGTTCGGATTTATACCATTAACAAGAAAATTATCATTTATGATCGGATATTTGATTTTAAGATTTTGTAATTCTGATATATCGGAAAATTCAAATTTCCAATATTCAATTAAAGATACAAGAAGCAATCTGCTTTTAAAATTTGGCTTTCCTTTCCCGTCCCATAAAATCAGATTTTTTGATTTCAATTTTTTTAAATGGGCTTTCATTCTTTTGTCAAAATTAAGAATGTATTGCTTTCGGCTTTTTGCATTATCATTTTTTCCGCTCTGTCTCATAATTACCGCCGCCTGTAGCCGCTCGGTTTCCATCGTGATCTTTTCCCGCAGTTCCTTTAATGCGGTATATGGTCCGGGTCCGCCTGTCATTTTCTCTGCCATGACATTTATCATAAGCCGCGCGCGTTGCCCTGGGAGAGGTCTCCCCCCTGTCGCTTCGTCAATCTGATTGACGGCGGCAAGTAGGTAGTGCATTGCCTCGATCCCTTCCATCCTTGCGGCCCGGTCAATGGCCTGTTTTGACGATTCTATTATGTTATCAAGTTTGTGTGTCATATTTTCCCGCTCCCTCTGCGTTTTCCCTGCGAATAAATGGGAAGGGGCGGCAGGGTCCCGCCCCTTATCGGTCCGGGTAATTACTCCGGGCCTATCCCTTGATAGAATTAAGCCGTTTGCCGTTTCTCCCTGGCCGCGTGTTTCTATGCCTCAGTTGCTTTCGATTTCAGAGCCTTCCGTTCTTGATAAATTCTACAACGTCTTTCCCTTCGTCGTATTTCAATCATTTGCTCGATCTTGAAAACGACCTTGGCGATTTTAAAAATCGGGATCATTAAAACAACAGGAACGACAACGATCCCCAGATTGATCCTCCCAGCTTTCCAGTCGTCATAATCTGAGTGCAGTGTCCAGAAAACGAACCTGGCCGGGGACATTTTACTTTTTTTGTATTCGCGCTTGATCTTCTTCGCCCATTTTTTGAATTTTTTCATGATTTTACACTCCTGATTTTTGATTTTAATTAATTGATTCATCTTTCTCCGGCTTTACGGTCAATGCCGCATTCAGCACGTCCCGAGCCGTCCGGAAATGTTCGGCACCCGCCCGGCCGTAATTGTCTACCATCTGTGACGTTGTATGCCCTGACATCCCCGCCGTGATAAAATCCGGCAAGAGTGCACGGCAGAATGTGACAAAACTATGCCGGGTGCTATGTGGTACAAGGTGCCGCCGTTCCCGTTCAGCCTCATCAATGCCGACTGCATCAAGAACGGCGTAAAAAGAGTTGTCCGAAAAATGCGAGGGGAAGGGGGTATACCTGTTTTTTTGATAAAAAACAAAGTCGCCGTTTTCGGTATATGGCGAGCTTTCCCGGATTTCCCCCAGGGCATCCCGGACCGGCTTTAATATCGGTATCTCCCGGACGCTGCCTTCAGTTTTCGGCTTTGTGATCCCGTTCCCTTCGGTGAAAGATTGACGGACGTAAATCACGCCCTCATTAAAATTGACATCCTGCCAGCGAAGGGCGCGGAGTTCTCCCTTTCTCATTCCGGTTAAAATCGCCGTTATGATATAAGGCCTCGCCCGGCGGTCCTCGATGTGTGGCATTAACAGAATACGCCGGATTTCATCAGCCGTCAAGGATCCCCGGCGCCGCATATCTTCCTTTGCTTTTTCCACCTTGCCGGCGGTCGGGTCCTTTGAGATGTAGCCTCGTCTGTATGCAGCTTTTAGCGGCGGTTTTACGTAATCGATTACCCGGTTTACCATCCTTCCGGTCATGCCCTGGCTGTTCAGATAATCGACAAGACGGTTTAAATGCTTGTTCTGAACATCAGACAGCTTTAACCGCGAAAATTCTTTCGATGGACGGACATATTTATTGATAAACTTTATGCCGTCCCCCTTGTACTTTTCTGAATTACCGGAATTCTCGATCCGTTCAATAATGTAATCGATTGCCAGAGGTTGACCTTGCACGGGTGCTAATCCTTCATCGATCATCCGGGCGGCTTTCACTGCTGCCGCCCCCTTGTGGGTTTCCCCGGTGCTCCGGGCTGTGCCGTATTGTTTGCGCTCCGGGTCCCACACCCGCACATAATACACGTCCCCGCGCTTCAATAGACTAAATGGGCTGTGTTTACGTGGCATTATCCCCCTCCGGTTCTACGATCTCATAACCAAAAAGGTCTACCGCCTCGCCCGTTTCGTCAATGACAATTACGGGTTGATTGTACGAGCTCGCCGGATGGTCCCGCGAATAATGGGCTTTGAAAATTTCGCCCGTTAACAGGTTTTTGATTTTCATGCTCTTTTACCCCCTTGATTTTCTTCAAGAAGGGTGCGGAAAGTTGAAACGGCTACAATTTAGTGTTACACGGTAGGCTTTTAAGAATTTCAGCAGGTTCCTTGATTGCTAACTCCTGATTATATCAGGCTTTAGCTTTGGGTAGCCCGAGAATCGAACTCGGAACCTACTGATTAAGAGTCAGTTGCTCTGCCAATTGAGCTAGCTACCCGGTAGGCATTACTAATTGTATTGAAACATCACATTTATAATGAGCCTCAATGTCAAGGATTTTGTTTCTTTTTTATATGAATTAAAGAGGGATCTCGGGCATGGCCCGCATGCGGACGCGGTTGAGCTAGTCCTTCAGGAGAACGCCAGGGTGCACTGCTGTTCCGCCGCGCCGAACTTCAAAATGGAGATGGGGACCGGTGGTGCGGCCGGTATTGCCGGAAAGAGCGACTGCCTCTCCCCGCTTTACCGTCTGGCCCGGTTTCACGAGCGGCCGGGAGAGGTGGCCGTAATAGCTCCGGTACCCGTGCTCGTGCTCGATCACCACCAGTTTTCCATACCCGTCCTGGTAACCGGTGAACACCACCCTGCCGTTGCGCGCCGCCAGTATCTCCGAGCCGCGCGGGCATGCGATATCAACGCCGGAATGAAACTCCATGTACCGCTGGTCGAACGGATTGCGCCGCATCCCGAACTTCGATGTGAGACGGGGCGTGCTTTTACGGGGCAGGGGATAGAGAAATCCGGTGCCGAGAAAAAGCGAGCGCTCCAGGTTCGAGATCTTGCCCCCGGGAACAAAGATATAATCTTTTTCGAAGTTACGGCACCGGTTGGCGCGTTGTACGTATTCCGGTCGTATGCGGTTCGACGCGAGCAATTTCCTGATCTCTCCGGCTTCATCGCCCTTCATGACAATGCCGCGCATGTTAGGGATATAGATCTTTTTCCCGGGCGTGATATCGCGCGGCGTCGAAAGGTTGTTCACTGAAAGGAGGGTGTCAATGTCCTGGGATGAGCGGGCGAGTATCGTCCAGAACGTGTCATTCTTCTGTACCCGGTATGAGTAGAATTTCAGGTCAGGCAGCTCGTGCTCAGGGCGCCCGCTCTTTATGACATAGATGCTTTTCCTGACATCGTTTCGTAAGGACTTGAGTGTCTTATTGTTGCAGGGATCCAGGTTTTTCAATTCATGCACACCGGCTATGCCGGCTTTGGCGCATGTCGTTGCCAGCATGAGAAAGAGCGATATGTTGATTATTACTTTATGCATGACACTCAGCTGTTCCCGCAGAAATATAATTAATTTTCGGAAAAAAATGATCTCCGGTTTAGGAGAATATTCCGTACGACATAATATTTATAGTGAATTTCAGCCGCTGTTAACGGTGCACATGGCAAAGCCCGTTAGCCATACAGCGGGCCCCTGCAGGCGCTGGACGGGACTTGTGCGGTTAAAAAAGTCTATTACAATCCTTGAAATATATTATTATTGACAATAGAAATTACGCGCAGCTATGATGGCGCAAATCTCCAGTCACGAGGTGGATATGGCTATTGCAAAGGCGAGCGGTGATATCGCAAACAATATTATCGGTGAAAATTCCTATTTCACCGGCACCTTTCTTATAAATGGTTCACTCCGCATTGACGGCAGGTTCGAGGGCAAGTACCTCCAGGCGGAACAGCTCTATATCGGCGCGACCGGGAAGATTCGTACTAATATAAACGCGGTGTCGGTTATCGTTGAAGGGCTCGTCATTGGAAACATCAACGCCTCAAGCAGGGTACTCCTCATGCCGACGGCAAAAATCCTGGGTGACATCAAGACCCCGGAGCTTATTATACAGAATGGCGTCATCCTCGAAGGGCGCTGTACCATCGCAAACGACCTCCGTTCATCGGCGAAAGACCTTATCGGAGCCGAGTATGAAAAGAACAAGATAGTCCCAGAGGAGTTTCTTGGGAAAAAGAGTTCTTAACGTCGGCATTACCGCAGGCGACCCGGCCGGGATCGGGCCTGAGGTTGCGCTCAAGGCAATCAATGCACTCAGTAACGAATCTATCATCCCGGTCCTGATCGGCCGTAAACCCGTGCTTGAAAAAAACCATCCGGATCTATTTGCTGGTTACGAAATCTTCGACACGCGGAGCCGCCCTGTTTCCGGGAAGAAATATCTGTACGATGTTCCTCTCGATCTGCCCGTGCCTGCGCCGGGTGCGGGCAGCGGGGACACCGGCCGGGAGGCGCTTGTCTGCATTGATGCCGCAATCGACCTGTGGAAATCGGGCGTTATTGGAGCCATCGTTACCGGTCCGGTCAGCAAGGGGCTCATTGAAAAGTCGGGCGTTCCCTTTACCGGGCACACGGAATATATCGCTGCCCGGACCGGCGGTAGCCCCCTCATGATGATGTTTTCCGAAAAATATCGCGTGCTTCTCGTGACCACGCATATCCCGGTTTCTGAAATTATCCGGCATGTGGA
>JAFGJX010000099.1 GCA_016928865.1 Spirochaetota bacterium | reverse complement strand
GAACAGGAATTCCGCGAACCGGGGCAGGTGCGGTACAAGACGTCTCCCCACCGGGGTGAAGACGCTCACCCTGATTCCGGCTGCCAGGGCCCGCTCCAGCCCCGCGATTGCCGCGCGGAACGAGCCGCTTCCCCGCACCGGGTCGTGAAGCGCTTCCGGTCCCTGCAGGCTGATGGAGATCGTGACGCTGCCCCCGAACCCGGCCAGGTACCGGGCCTTATCGGCCGTCAGGAGCGTGCCGTTGGTGTTGATGAAGACCCGCTCGTACCCGAACTCGATCACGCGTTCGATGCAGCCCCCGGGCGGGCCCCAGAGGAGCGGCTCGCCGCCGGTGAGGTGCAGGGCGCGGTACCCGAGCCGCCGCCCCTCGGCAGCGATTGCCGCGACCGTATCCGCGGAAAGCTCGTGCGTCTCCGTCCTGCCGGCGCGGGCAAAGCAGTGGGAGCAGGCGCTGTTGCAGCGTGTGGTCACCTCGATGCTGAGGATGTCGTTTGCTATGGCCTCGCGTATGGCGTCCGGTATTGCGCGGTTCATGTCAGCCCAGCCATGCAGCCACCGGGCCGGCAAGGGCCCTGTATTCATCCGCAAGGCCGGAGAGGCCGAGCCGGACGGATATGGACGCGGCAGTGCCGAGCTCGTCAACAATCCGGCGGACTATTGTTTCGATGATCGCTCCGTCGCGTATGAGGGCGCATATCCTGTCCGCTGTTTTGCCCGCCGATCGGTTTCCGTCCGCTCTGATGGAGTCCCACAGGCGGCGGCCGTCGTCATCGAGGCAGATGTACACGGCGCTCCGGGTGCCGTCCGCCATGTCAGCCTCAAGGTCCTGGATGTCATCGAGGAGCCGCCACGCGATGCCGAAGGACTCGTACGCGCTCCGCATGCCCTCAACGAACGCGTCATCGCCGCCGGTCTTCTTCGCGGCAAGGACCGGCATGACCACCCAGGTGGCCATCTGTCTGCGGAAGAGTTCGCAGTAGCTGTCAAGCGACGCGGGCGTGTCCCGCCTGGTGATGCCGGTGTAGTAATCGTCGATGAGGCCATCGGCGATATCGCCGCCTCCCGGAATCCCGGACGCGAAGCGTTCAATGGCCTCGCGCATGCGCCGCCACGCCTGTGAGCGGATCAACAGGACAAGGTGCGAGACCGGGATGCCCCCGTCCACCAGGTGGTCGTCGAGCGAGTGGAGCAGCATGGCCATGGCCTGGCAGCAGAGCGCGGCGTCCAGGTCGTTGTCTGAAAGCGTCCCTGCGGCGCGCGGGGCCACGGCGAGCCAGCGTATGACCGACCATGCGGGCGCGTAATAGTGCCTGAAAAAGTCGAGGGGCTCCCCCACCTGGAGCCGGAAATATTCCATGAGGAACATCATTGCCTCCGCCTGCATGCCCGGGGGAAGGGTGCGGCAGAGGGCGGGAATCTGGTCGTTAAGGCGGCGATACGTGTCGGTATCGACTATCGGCACGGTGTCGAACCTGATGGACGTATATGCCTGGGAGATTTGTGTTTTGATACTCATGATTATTGTTGAAACAATCAATAATGTTCATTAGGATGATATAAATGGCAGTAGCATCGTCAAGCTAAAATCGTGTTATTAGAGTTGACTCTGTCTTATCAGATAATCGGCGGATGAGTTATAATTTATCCGCCACAAACATGCCAAAGCGCCAAATTTTCCACTCGATGCATTCCCATTGCCGGTATGTGGCGATAACATGGGCCAGTCGGGATTGCGGCAGATTTCCGCGATTATACTGAAGATATACTTCCGGGAGTCGTTCTTTTGCTGCATCATGCATCATCTTACCGCTTTTTTTCAGGAGATTTGTCTTGTCATGATACTCAATGTTGGCAAACCCCTGGCGCGTAAGCATTTCACAGAATTCATTAGTTGATGCAAGATCGGGAATGAACCATCCATCGCACCATTCCCGGTAACTGCGTAATTCTTTTTCATTTAACTTTTTTCTAAGAAGAAAAAAATCGGCAACCACCAGGCGGCCTTGAGGACACAGCAGGCGGTACGCTTCTGAAATAAATTTATCTTTTCCCGGTTCCTGGCATACGCTTTCAATCGAAAATATGCGGTCAAAAGACGCATCTCGAAAGTCAGAATGTGTGTAATCTTGATTATAAAACCTCAGCATGTGACTGTTCGGGAGGTTTTTTGACAATTCAGTGGCCGCCTTGAGGAGTGTCGGAGAGAGCATTACCCCAACAGTCTCCACAGTATAGTTTTCAACAATATATCTGCTGGAACCACCTGAGCCGCACCCTGCATCTAAAACACGGTTGCCTGGCTGGATATTCAAATGCTTTAACACTTCTCGAGTATGGTTCACAAGTGATTCTTCATGGGACCTGGTATCATCAAACCAAAATCCATAATGGATGTGATCTTTTGACCAACCCTGAACATAATCCTCATAATTATCTTCATAATATTGCATTGATTTTTTCATTTATCTTTCCCGTTTTAGATTAATATAATCAAATATCAATTGATTTATAACGGTTTAAAAACTCTCTTATTGCCATGATTCGCCTGTATCTATCTTATCCATGTATGCAAGCGGTTCCCTGAGAATATGTGTAGAAATGCCAACGATCTGTTGAATTAATTTTTTATAATCCGGGATCATTCTTCTTGTCTTTCTTTTATAGTCGTCAATTAAATCGAGGATGACATTCAGAGACCCTCTTTTGCGGCTGATCTCTAAAGCGTTGATAAAAAACTCGTAGTTTTGTTCACTTGATCTTTTTTTCAATTCAATATATTTTTTTCCGGCTGAGGTTTCAGCAAGCTGGTTCATATAGAGTAAATGGGTTGCTTCGAAATGGAGAAAATCGATCAGGCGTGCATGGTCAAGTACCATGGTGAGCAGTGCGAATACAGCTGCCGTGTTCCGATCATGGAATTCGTATGAATAGTTTCCGCCATGAAAATCGATGCAATCTTTTCTCCCTGTATATCTTTCGTGATGTTTTGTTCCCTCGAATATTCCCATTTTAGTATAAAAATAATTGAATAGCGACGCTTCATGATTGTGCTGGTGGAGAAAATGTGCGCTGTGCTCGATCTCGTCACATGATGTTTCTGGATTGAAATTGATATAGCCAAGATGAGGGGATATGCCGTTATCATAGAGTTCGTTCAGTGCACTAAGGCTGTTATATGTATGATTCTCTATATCCACCTTCTTGCCGAGTTTTCTCAAAGCTGAAGGATTAAAGTTCTCAACACCGAGAAATACTTTGATAACAGTTCCTTTGAATTCCTTAAGAAGGCCCAGCCTGTCGGCTTTCACAATCTGCTCTACGGAGGTCATTATAAAAAGCTTTAAACCTTCCTCGCCGCAACGGCGAATAATATCGACGCCTCTCATAAGATCTTTTTCGCCCAAGCCGAGGAAATTATCATCGGTTATGTTTATATGAAACCGTCCTGATGCTTTTATATTGCGCAATTCATGTGAAACATGCGCGACACTTCTCGACCGCCATCCATCATGATAGAAGTTTGGCGTGGTGCAAAAATCGCAGCCGCCAGACATGCATCCTCGGGAAGTGACCAGAAATGCCAACTCGCTTGTATAGTTGTCATGTTTCAGCACAGGCAGGTCATTCAAATCTTGCACTCTGTTGTTGATGTTATTGACGCAAACCGGACTATCCTTTTTTTGAAAATTTCGGATAAAAGAAGCAAAGCCATTTTCAATTTCCCCCTGCCAAACGAAATCCGCATGGGAATACTGCTGGGAAAATTCATTTTCTGATAACGTCATGGAATGGAATGTGGCATCATGACCGCCGATACCGCGAATCGCATTTTTGGGGAACGATATGCAAATCTGCTTAATTTCTTCTCTGGTTGAGTAAAACTGGTTGAAAAGTATTATTTCAGGATTTATATTCTGTAAAATTTGGATTATTTCATCTGTTGTAAGATTCTTGTCTACTTTATCAATAAGAACTGTTTTTATACCATTCAATTCGAGTGCGGTTCTTAAATAATGAATTCCCGGGCTTGTTAGATAAAGCCAATTCATGAAGAATGGATAATCTTTACGAGTATTCCCTAGTGATACGATTGAGATACTGTTATGTGACATTGCTTTTATCGATACCAGCAGTAATATTGATCTATAAATTGTTTTTGTGCATATATTTTTATTGACATTTACAATATTCCCGCTACGATTATTTAATTTTGGAGGTAAATATGTCTGATTTCATTGATTTCATAGCTGATAAAGCAAATGACCAAGCGGTCGGTACAGAGTTAATTGATACATTAATAAAAGGTACTGACAAAAATACCCTCCAGCAATGGTTTAGAAACAAAGGGTATGATGTTAGCCTGCAGGATTGTCAGTCGCTTATAGATAAAAAGGATAATTTCAAAGATTTCAGTGACAATGTGATCAATAATGATGTTAAATATTAACCAAAATTTTACAACAAGAAAAACATATGCTCGTGATTCGTAAAGAGTTTCTAGTATATATAATATATATAATATATTTTTTGATTGGCAGCAATCACGCATTCGCGAATGAACCTTCCGTCTTTATTAATAAAGAAATAATTTACAGCTTTGACGGCAAATGGGTTTTTATCCCGGACAGCGAAACAGATTGTTCCAGCCTTAAAATAAAATCCGAACAATATGACTTGCAATATCCTCATATATCCTGGCTGGATAGTAAGAAATATCAAAATCATACCGGTTTTGCCTGGTTCCGTATTAATCTTGTAATTAATGACAAAATAAATAATTTATCATTGTATTTGCCGCTTCATTATTGTGGAGCCCGGCTGTATTTAAACGGCAATAAATTTTTTGAATCAAGAGATTTCGAAAATGAGAAGGAACTGTTGCATCGAATCGGCAAGCCGACTATAGTAGCAATTCCACATGAACTTCTAAAAGAGGGTAAGAATGTCCTGGCAATTAAGACCGGGACAATCGATAATAAATCTGGATTTGTCTATCCGATAAAAATTGGACCATCTAATCTAATATTTAATTATTTTATACGGCATGTTGTATGGTATACTATACTTACGGCAGTCAATTTATTTATCACAATATACTTCTTGTTCTTTTATTTTTATAGGAAAGAAAAATATTATCTGCATTTTTCACTATTGTCGTTGGCGTTTGGGCTTTGGTCTTTTGGATTCCACGGATTAAATTTTTATATATTCGATAATCATCTTGTGTACATAATCAGCACATATATTTGTGCCATAGCGATATGCATTTGTTATATTAATTTTATCCATTCCTTTTTAAAAATACCATACAGTATTTTTGCATACATAATGCAGGCTGTCCTCGCCTCATTGATTGCTGCCATTTGCATTGAGCTGGTTGTTACTCAACATATCGTATTTTATAATAAATATATCTTTAAAATATTTATTATATCAGCATTGCTTGTTGTGTTTTATGGTGATGTCATATGTGTTTTGGGGAAACTGAGAAGCAGGCCATATTCCTTGAGAATTTTTTCAGGAACTTTTGCCTTGTCATTAACCTATCTGATAAGTATTCTTTCATTTCTGGAAATTATCAAATTGCATCCTCCTGTTTCAGAAGGCTTCTTCGTGATGATAATAATTTTCGCATCAACTCTCGCGGTTCGTTTTTCGCAGGTGCATACCGATCTGGAAAAAGCCCATGCCGACCTCCTGGTCGTCGACAGGATGAAAGACGATTTCCTGGCCACCACCACGCACGAGCTGCGCACGCCCCTGCACGGCATTATCGGCATCGCCGAGTCCCTTGCGGACGGATCGATGGGGGAGATTTCCGGGCGGCAGAAGGAGAACCTCGACCTCATCGCCTCAAGCGCGTCGCGGCTCAATGAGCTGGTCAACTCCATCCTGGACTTCAGCAAGCTCCGCGCGGGCAAGGCGGACCTTTATATCGACGAGCTGTCAATCGGTGACATCATCAGCTCCGCAGTCTCGCTCATGCAGCCTGTGGCGCGGGAAAAGAAGGTTTCGCTCACGGCGGAAATCGGCGAGGTCCCGAAGATAAAGGCGGACCGCAACCGCATATACCAGGTGATGCTGAACCTTCTGGGGAACGCGCTCAAGTTTACGGAAACCGGCAGCGTCACGGTGAAGGCCGGGGCCGCGAACCGGGGCAGGGTGCGGGTGTCCGTGGCGGATACCGGTATCGGTATCAGGGAGGAGGACCTCGCGCGAATATGGAGCCCCTTCACCCAGGCGGAGGCGCCGGAGCGGCGGACTTCGGGCGGCACCGGCCTCGGGCTTGCCATAACAAAGCACCTGGTGGAGCTTCACGGCGGCTCAATAGGGGCGGAGAGCGAACCGGGAAAGGGGAGCGTCTTTTCCTTCGAGCTTCCGCCGGATCCGCCCGTGGCCGGCATTTCCTTCCGGGCGCCGGAGGCGGCGGTACCGGCGGGCGGACATGCCCCGCTTCCCGCGCCGCAGCAGGACATCATGAAGTTCAACATCACGGTGAACCCGTCCGTGGCGCAGGCCACCATCCTCGCGGTCGACGACGACCCGGTGGGACTGAAGATCCTCGAGAACATGTGCGCGTCGTGCGGCCACCGGCTCATCACCACCTCGAACGGCCCTGCCGCGCTCGACATCATTGAGCGCCGGGACGTGGACCTGGTGCTCCTTGACCTGATGCTTCCCGGCATGAGCGGGTACGAGGTGTGCGAGAAGATGCGCCAGTCGGAAAAGGGGAGCGCCATTCCGGTCATCATGCTCACCGCGCTCGATCAGGCCGGGCACATGGTGCGGGGATTCAGGACCGGCGCCAACGACTATATCACCAAGCCGTTCAAGCGGCATGAGCTCGTGCTCCGCATCGAAAACCAGCTCGCCATCAAGCAGATGCTCGAAATGGAAAAATCGGTCATCAGCAAGCTCCGCAGTGAGAAGGACGCCATTGCCGGGCTGTTCCAGCGGAGCAGGGACATAAAGGAATGCGCGATCCAGATGCTGGCGTGGGAAAAGATCATCCAGGATGATCTGGCGATTGCCAGCGCCTTCCAGCATAAGCTCATGACGAACCAGCCCGACATCGAGGGATTTGAAACCGCGGTGCTCTACCGGCCGCTGCAGGAGATCGGCGGGGACGTCTATGATATCTTTGAGGTGCGGCCGGGCGTGGTCCGGGCCTTTATCGCGGACGCAACCGGCCACGGCATCAACGCATCGCTCGGCACGGTGAGGATCCTTTCCGAATACGCGGCGATCAAGGGGACCCTGGGCTCTCCTGGCGAGGTGATCAATTTCCTGAACCAGCGCTTTACGCAGGCGGGCGGGCAATCGCCGATCGTGTTCACCTGTGTTGCCGCGGACATTGATCTCGCGTCCTCTTCCGCCACCGTTTCAGCCGCGGGCGCGCCGGCGCAGTTCCTGCTCAGGGGCAGGGAGGCGGTCGTGGTCAATCCGCGGAACCCGATCATCGGGCTTTCGAATACAATCGAATACAGTGAAGAGACCCATGCGTTCGGGAAGGGCGACATCCTGTTCCTGTATACCGACGGGCTTGCTGATCTGGCCGCGGCCAGGGGCGACGAAGATGATGAATACGAGCAGATAGCGGCGGCCCTCGCGTCCGTGTATCCCGGGTCCGGACTCGATGAAGCGGGAGAGAAGCTTTTCAAGAGGCTGGCCGGCGGGGGCAGGAAGGCATCGGATGACGTGACGATTGTGGCGGTGCGGCGCGTGTGACAGGGCCGATAGTTATCGGTGGATTTTTGCTCTGACCCCTCTTTGGGGCCGATAGTTATCGGTAGAATGTTGCTCTGACCCCCCTTTTGGCCGATAGTTATCGGTACAATTTTACTCTGACACCCTGATTTTTATGCCAAAAAGCCCCGGAAAGTCCTCGGGCCGCTCCAGAAGGATCAGAGCACCGGCGGCAGACAGCTCATCCGCGTCCCGGAACCCCCACAGGGCCCCGGCCGGATACATGCCCGCGGTTTTTGCCATGGTCATGTCGCTTCCGGTATCGCCCAGGCTCGCGAAGCAAGCCGGGTCGATACCCATGTCGCGGGCGATCATAAGAGCGGCGGAGGGGTCCGGTTTTTTCGGGACCGATTCCACCGCGCCCCGTACTATTTCGAAATTCCAGTCGCTCAGAAACCTGTCGCAGAGCATCACGGTGAAATTGTCCGGCTTGTTGGAGAGGACCGAGAAGCGGACGCCGGCGCCGCTCAGGCCGTCGAGCATGGCGGCGACGCCGGCATAGGGCCGGGTGGCGTGTGCCCATCGATGGGAGTACTCCGCGCGCATGGCGTCCGCCAGACGCGCCGCGGTCTCCGCGCCCGTATCGGGCGGCAGGGCCCGCCGGGCCAGGTCGACCAGGCCGGCGCCGACAAAGTGCCTGTACCGCTTGATCGGGTGCTGCGGGTATCCGTATTGCGCCAGCGCCGTGTTCATGGAAACGGCGATGTCCTCAAGCGTATCAAGGAGGGTGCCGTCCAGATCGAACAATGCCGCGGTAAGATTTTTAATCGGGCCGGTCATCTATTTGTCCCCGGTTTCTTTCACGGCATCATCGGTCTTTTTATTTTTCTCTTCGGCTTTTCGCTTTTCTCTGTCCGATTTCTTCTGCTCAAGCGCGGCTTTCTTTGTTTCGAGTTCGTTCTTTTTCGCTTCTGTTTTATCTGAACGCCTGGCCTTCATTTCAGCGCGCTTCTGTTCATGCGCCTTTTTCCTCTCTTCCATGGCCGCTTTCTGCTCTGTCCGCTTCGCGTCAAGGGACTTTCTCTTCTGTGCTCCAGATTCTTTTCTCCGCTTCTCCCGATCGGCCATGACCGCGTCCCGCTGCTCGCGTTTCTTAATCAACCGGGCCTCGCGCCCGCTTTCTCTACGCTCCGTTTCAGCTTTTTTTTCTGCCCGGTGCTCCTCGATGCGCGTCTTCCCCTGTTCCGCTTTCTGCTTCCGTTCAGCCATCCTGGCTTCTTTCAAGTCCTTCTTTGCTGCCTCCAGCCGCACTTCCTTTTCCCTGACGTCCGAGTCAGCAAGGAGCGCGGCTGATGACATGGTTATTGCTGCGATAATGTAAGCTATTCTCTTCATCATTCTCTTCTTTTGCTGGTGATGATTATATGGCTACGGTCGCTGGATCGGCTCGTGGTCAGGGGGCGGCTCCTCGATGTCGACCCAGCCGTACACGCCCCGTATGGAATCGAAGGAACATAAATCGTAAAACCGGTAGTTATCGCCCGGCTTGCGCGCGTCCGGATCGTTCGTGAAGCGGGTTATCTGCTGCTGGTGCGCCATGCCCATCGGGAACACCGCGATCCCGCCGGGTTTGACGGTATTGATGAGAAAGTAGGGGGTGCGCGCGCACGCGGCCGTTACCAGCACGGCGTCAAATTCGCCGAGGGGCCCGTCGAAATCCGTTGCGTCGCCCGTGAAGAAGCGCGCGCCGGTGTATCCCTCGCCGATGACGCGCGATTTTGCGGCGCGCGCCAGGTCCTCGAAATACTCGATGGTCACCACTTCCTGCGCGAGCCGCGTCAGCACGGCCGTTGAATAGCCTGATCCGGTCCCCACCTCGAGCACGCGGCTCTTCTTCCTGAGCGAGAGGTGCGCGATCATGCGGGCAAGTATCACCGCGTCGTCGCTGGACTGGCCGGAGCCGATGGGAATCGGCGCGGGCGACGCGACGCGGCCCGCGAAGATCGGATCGAAGAATTTCAACCGGTCCACATCGGCGAAGGCGTTCAGGACGGCCTGGCCGATGCCTGCCTCTTTCAGCGTCTTTAATAATCTGGTCTGGTCTTTCATGAATGGAACCCCGCGCCGCCTACTCGAAGAACCGTATGAGGTAGGTCAGGAAATAGTCCGATATGAGTATCGCCATCGACGATTTTACCACCGCCTGGATGGTGGACTTGCCCACGCCTTCGGCGCCGCCCGAGGTGTTAAATCCCTGACGGCAGGATATGATGGCGATCTCCATGCCGAAGAAGACGGATTTCACAAGGCCCGTGGTGAAATCGCTCAGGTCCGTGTACTGGAGTATGTTGTCGATATACTTGTCCGCGGTGATCCCCAGCGAGAAGAAGGCGATGAAGGCGCCGCCCAGGACCCCCACGATATCCGTGATGATGGTCAGCGCCGGCGTCATCACCGTGCAGGCGATGAAGCGCGGGACGGAGAGGTACTGCACCGGCTCAGCCGACAGGGTCCTGAGAGCGTCGATCTGCTCGGTCACCTTCATGGTGCCGATCTCGGCCGCGATGGAGGATCCCACCCTGCCGGAGAGCAGGAGCGCGGTGAGCACCGGGCCGAGCTCGCGAAACATGGAGATGGTGACGCCGCTTCCGATGAATGTCGATGAGCCTGAGATGATGGAATCCATGACCCTGCCGAGCTGGAGCGCCATGACCATGCCGGTGAAGAACAGGGTGATGGTCGTGACCGGTATCGACTTGTATCCGATCTCGAGCATCTGTATGAGGATGTTCTTGCCGTCGAACGGCGGGCGGAACATCCACCGGACGGTGTCGTAAAAAAAGACGCCGTAGCCGCCGATCCCCTCGAAGGCGGCAAGCGCTCTGTCCCGGATCCTACTGTATGTCATAGTCGGGACCCATTGTCTCGTAATCGTGCGTCATTTCGAGATTGTCGAAACGGGTGTGCTTCTCCCAGAACTTCAGGGGCACCTCGCCGACGGGGCCGTTGCGCTGCTTGGCGACGATGACATCGGCGATCCCCCGGCGTTCCGTCTCCTTTTTAACCTTGTCTTCGCGGTATATGAACATGACCACGTCCGCGTCCTGTTCGATGGCGCCCGACTCGCGCAGGTCCGCGAGGGTGGGGCGCTGGTCGGTCCGGTGCTCCACCTGGCGCGAGAGCTGTGAGAGGGCAATGACTGGGACCTCGAGGTCGCGCGCGAGCTGCTTCAGGAAGCGCGATATCTCGGCGATCTGCAGGTGGCGGTCGATGCGCGGGTTGGTTCCGGTGATGAGCTGAAGATAGTCGACGATGATGACGCCGAGGTCTTTGTTCTTCTGCGCCAGGCGCCGTGCCTTGGCGCGCATCTGCAGAACGGTGGACGAGGGCGAATCGTCTATGAACACGGGCGCCTTCGAGAGCTTGCTCGATGTTTCGATGAGCTTGTGCATGTCTTCTGACTTTATGTAGCCGGTCCGGACCAGCTGGGAGTCGATCATCGAATCGATGCAGAGCATCCGCATGCCCAGCTGTGTCGCCGGCATCTCAAGCGAGAAGAAGAGGACCGGCTTTTTTTCCTTCAGGGCGATGTGGTTGACGATGTTCAGCGCCAGGGCGGTCTTTCCCATGCCGGGCCGGGCCGCGATGATGATCAGCTCCGCGGGATGGAACCCGGTCAGCATTTCGTCGAGCTTGCGGAACCCGGAACCGACGCCGGTAACGATGCGCTTCGTGTCGTACCAGGTGCCGATGTTGTTCATGGTCTCCTGCATCACGTCGTCGATCGCCCTGAAGTCCGCGGTGATGCGCTTCTCGGTTATGTTGAAGATGTCTTTTTCGACCCGGTCGACCAGCTCTTCGGTCTCGATCGACATGTCGTAGGAATGCTCCACCGATTCGGTGCAGACCTCGATGAGCCGCCGCCGGAGCGAAAGCTCCTTGATGCGGCGCGCGTAGAATTCGGCGTTCGCGGAGGTGGAGACGGCCCGGTAGAGCTCGACCAGGGCGGGGTCGCCGCCGATCTTGTCGAACTGGCCGTGGTCGACCAGGCGCTGTTTCACGGTGGTGAGGTCTACGGGGAGGTCCTTCTGGAGGAGTTCCGTTATCGCGCCGAAGATGACGCGGTGCCTGTCCAGGTAAAAATCCTCCGGCTGGAGGATTTCACTTACCTTGTACAGTGCTTCCCTGCTCAGGAGGACCGACGCGAGACACGCGGTTTCAGTTTCGACGTCCTGGGGCGGAAGCTTGTCGGCGAGCATGGATTACTCCCTTCCGACTATGACCTTTATCGACGGTGTCTGGCCTTCGTCCAGCTTGATCTTTACCGTGTATTCCCCTTCCTGCTTGATGGGGTTCTCGATGATGATCTTGCGCTTGTCGATCTCGAATCCCCTCTCCTTGAGCTTTTTCGAGATATCCATGGCGGTCACGGAGCCGAAGAGCTTGCCCTCTTCGCCGACCTGGACCGCTATCTGCAGCTCAAGCCCGGCCATGCCTTCGGCGATCTTTTCGCTCTGCTTCTTCCTCTTTTCCTTCTTTATCCTGACGAGCTTGTTCTGGTGCTCTACCGCCCGCTTGCTGGACTCGTCCGCAACGATGACCAGCTTCCGGGGCAGGAGGTAATTCCTCGCGTACCCGCCAGAGACTTCCTTTATATCACCGGCATCGCCGAGGTTCGGCACGTCTTTCTGTAATATGACTTTCATCGCCAGCTCCTTGTATGTTAAAAATTATTGATTTCAGCCTTCAGGCTCTTTTTTGCCGACAAGCTTCCTGAAGTCGGCCCACACATCAAGCGCCCCGAATCCCGCGAGGAGGATGAACAGAAACAGCGCCGTCCACAGTCCCGCGATCATGAACGCCGTTATCGCCAGGGGCATCACGTACGTCGGGATGCCCCTCTTTATCAGGATGAACTTGATTACCCCCAGCGCCTGCACGAGATAAAGGAGTGCGGCTATGAGCAGGGCGTTTAGCCCGCCACTACTGAGCATCGGATAATCGCTCTTGTCAACCAGTAAAAAGACCGACAGGCCCCCGATTAAAACGAAAATAAAATAATCGTTCAGCCGGAAGAATTCGAGCCCGGCGCCCCGGACAGCCTGTCCCATCCGGGAAAAGACCCATCGTATCATCATGTAGGCGATGCCGGCCATCGCCATTGAGTTTATAAATGCCGAAAAGGGGACTCTCGCCACGATGTCGTTTCGCGAGCTGTCGAACTCTGACAGCATCCCGTTCCTGATATCGTCCGGCGCTCCGGTCGAGGCCAGGAATCTCGCCATCTCCTCTCTCAGCATGCCGATGAAGTCCACGTTCTGGACGATCATCATATAATAAAAAAAACCGGCAAAGATTGCCGTGAGGGCAAATGATATCGTTATAAGATAAAATTCGAAGCTCTTTCCTTTCTTGAACACGTACCCGGCAAGACATCCTACCAGAAACGGTGCCGTCAGAAGCGGCGCGTCTATTGCCCTTCCGGAAACCGCCATGGATGTTCCGACCAGGATTGCGCAGATAATGACCGCTTTCCATTCCAGCCGGTAATACATGTAGGCCGCGCCGATCGTCAGCATGATCCCGCCGGCCAGTGCAGCGAAAACCGCTATCACGGACCTATTGCTCGACAAAGGGAAGCAGGGCTATGGCGCGCGCCCGCTTGATTTCCCTGGCGATGATCCGCTGATGCCTGGCACAGGTGCCGGTGACCCGACGCGGGAGAATCTTGCCCCTGTCAGTGATAAAGCGTCCGAGCAGTTCCGGCCGCTTGTAGTCCGCCGCGGCGTTTTTGTCCTGGCAGAATATGCAGACCTTCCTTTTGAATCGCGGAACCCGTACTCCGCCTTCTGACGGGCCCGAGTCCTTGTCGCGGTCCGATGAATCGCCGAACCGGCCCCTGCCGCGCGGCCTGTCGGGGCGCGCCGGCCGCTCGGATGATTGCGCGGGACGCTCGGCCGCCGCCTGTGCCGGTTCCGTGGCGGGCGCCTGTTGCCCTGAAGTCTCCGGTGTCACCTCGGAATTTTGGCCTTCGGTCGTTTCATTATTATTTATTGTATCAGACATTAGTTTCTCCTTTAAAAATGGTGTCGGTTGATTGCTTTCTCTGCATCAAAATGGAATATCGTCGTCCGAAAACGGATTGTCGGTGCCCGGTGACGGCTCGTGCGACGAGGACGGCACGTCCGCACCCGTCTCTGCGCCGCTCTCACGCGGCGGAGAAAGAAACTGGAAATTGTCGACGACGATTTCGACCGTCTGCCGCTTCTTCCCGTCCTGATCGTCCCAGGAACGCTGCTGCAGGCGGCCTTCGATTCCGATGCGCTGTCCCTTCTTGCAGTATTCCGCGATGACTTCACCCGTCTTCGCCCACGCGACGCAGTTGAAATAGGAAACCGTCTCCTTTTTCTCCCCTGCCGCGACATAGGTCCTGTTGTTCGCAACGGAAAAGCTGCACACCGGCGTCCCGCTCTGCGTGTAGCGGAGATCGGGGTCCTTGGTGAGACGGCCGATGATGATCGCCTTGTTAAGATCGCTGGCCATACTGTGCCTCCTTGCTTAAGCGGAAGCCGCTTTTTTTGTTTTAATGAACATGTAGCGGAGAATGTCGCTGTTCAGCCTGAAATCGCTGATAATCTTTTTTACCGACTCGCCCGGTATTTCGACGTTCATGAAGAGGTAATAGCCCTCGTTCTCGCCGTCAATCTGGTAGGCCAGCCGTTTTACGCCCAGCGAATTGTCGCTCTGGATTGTTGTGCCGTGCTTCGCGAGAATTTCCTTGGTTTTCTCGATAAGGGAATCTGTCTCCTTATTTCTGAGAATGACCGTAAGCTCATAGGTTACCATATGATATGCTCCTCCCTCTGGAATATGCTGAAATGCCCGGCGTGGAGAGCGCCCGCTTTCAGCAGAAAGGTGAACCAATAGTCACAGCGGGTATATTTTTTTCAACAAAAATTCTTATTAAATGAGGAGAAAATATGCCATGGCGGCCGTGATATCGTTAATTACGGCTTTTTCTCCCGGTTTTCCTTCTCGGTTTGCCTGTTGTTGTTCAGGGCCGGGATCAGATTTTTTGGCCTTGTAACCAGCGTGTACGGCAGCATGAGCGTTCTAAGAAGGATCCCGCCTATTCCTTTCGCGGCATTATGTACCGGCGCGGGCACGACCTTCGGGTTGTTGATGTCCCCATGGAGGCGGAGATAAACTACAACCACGGCATTTTCCTTTCCTTCCAGAATCCATCCGAGGACCGGGATCATGCCCACTGTCTTGTCCAGGAGGTCAAGAGGGCGGAAACCGAGAAGCGCCTGGACGGTGGACGAGGGTATCGAATAGGTGCCTGACGCTGACATCTGAATAGAATCACTGTCCAGGTAGAAATGCTTGAATGAGACGACGCTGTCACGGATGGTAAAGTCCGAAACGATCGAGTTATACGGGAATCCGCGGCTCTTGATGTCTGGATGATTTTTCAGGATCACCTTGTGGAAATTGGCGGCGGTGAATATCTTGAACATCGGGCCGTATCTCATCAGGCGGCCATTGAACGAGGAAAGCTGTCCTTCGCCGTCAATCGATGCGCTGGTGCCCCATACCCTGCCGGAAAGGTTCAGGGCGCCGCTTATCAGGGTGCCGCCCGAGGATGTCTGGCCAAGGAGCTTCATGAGATCATAATTGCCGAGCGTGAAGGAGACGTCGAAGGCAGCGGGACGGTTCGGCGCCAGGGTGATGGTCCCTCCGCCGGACAGGTGGGCGCCCTCCGCGCGCACTTCACTCAGGATCACTGTCCCCTCCCTGGCAACTGCACTGGCGGTGACCCTGTCCAGCGGAATGGTGAAGAGCGTCATGTCGGTCATGGTCATGTCCGCGGCGCCGTTAATATTTTTCAGAATCGCGTTCAGAACGGGGTTGCCTCCGCTCTTTGCCGCGATTTTCATGCCCGCGATGGCAATGCTGCCGTTGAACACCCTCTGGGTTTCCCATGCGTAGGTTCCCCGCGCGGACACCAGAAGACCGCCCGCGTGAATGTCGAGCCCCGATGAGGAAAATTCGCGGCCATTCATCAGCACGAATCCGTCCAGCGTTATTGTGTCGCCGTTTATCCGGAGCTCCGTTTCGTTGCACTCCAGCTCGCCGAAAAGGGAAAGCCTGTTTTCCGAAACGGCCCTGAAGCGCCCGTTCAGCGGGCCTGACAGCATCAGGGTCCGGTCGCCGGCCTGGATGGACAGCTCTGGATCGATGAGTTCTATCTCGGGCAGGGAAAATTCGGGGAAAGCCGTCCTGCCTGATAGTGAATCAATCCTGAGGGAAAGCCGGACATGGTCGAGTCTGACTCGCCGCAGCCAGTCGCCGCCCGTCGCTTTTGAGACGGGAGAGAAAATCAGGGCGATCTCTTCCGCAGCGGCATGGAAGCCTTCCGGGCGTCCGATATACACGCCGGTGAACGCGATGCCCGGATGCGGAAGTATCACGGCATGCAGGCTTTCCACTGTGACATCCGATCCGAGCCGCGCGCTCAGGTAGCCGGTCAGCCGTGATTTCAGGACGGCTGAATTGGCGAGATAATTGAAGTCAACGATCGCCCTGGTCGCGGCATACAGGAGGAGGAAGATCGAGAATGCGGAGTAAAGAATAATCCTTTTTGTCGGTCGTGCCGTTCCCTGTGTCATTGGATAATTCCGAGCTCATGCAGGCCGTTTCTGATGAACTGGACCGACATCGCGGAAAGAATCAGGCCCATCAGTTTCTGTATGATGGAGATGCCGGTCCTTCCCAGTGCGCTGCCGAGCCAGTGCGAGAAAAACATCACCGCCATGGCGATCAGGAACACCGTTGTTGAAATGAGGATGATCAGACCGAGCTTCAGGGGGTCGCCCTCCGCCTGGGTGCTGAACATGACCAGGGCGGCGATGTTGCCCGGCCCGCAGAGCATCGGGATCGCGAGGGGGAATACCGATATGTCCCGTTCCTCGTCCGCCTGGTCCTGCTCGCCAATGTTCCGCATCTTGACGCGCGAAACCTGTCCGAGCAGCATCTCCATGGCGATAATAAAAAGAAGGATCCCTCCTGCTACCAGAAAGGATCCTGTTGAAATCCCCAGAAACCTGAGCAGGTATCTACCCAGGATGATGAAAAATACGGAAACCGCTATGGAAATGAAAATTGACCGTATTATCATCGCTCTTCTTTTGCGGTCCTGAAACCCTCCCAGGTAAAAAAGAAATACCGGGATAAGTCCCAGGGGATCAACCACGAAAAAAAGAGTAAAAAAAACCGTGGGGATATAATAAGCATCCATTAAAGTAAAGACCCTGGAACAATATACGGGTTACAAAACAAGGTATGGAGGCTAATAAAAATGTCAATGATTAACATGAATAATTTACTCTGACACCGGAGTTTTTTTTATGGGCCGGGGATAAATCTTTGAAAAATCAGTGTTTTTATTGATATTATTGGCATATTAGAACACAAAAAAAAATCTGAACATAACAGGAGTAAGGTTCATATAAAATAAAAATAATAATTGATTAAAATATGACATAATTTATCATCGCGATGGAAATTCCGCCGGGGTGTGAAGTATGAAAATTGCCATGGCCCAGATTAACCCGACCGTTGCAGACATTGACGGCAACAGAGAAAAGATCGTTTCTTGCATTGACGACGCCAGGGCCGGGGGGGCTGATATCGTTATATTTCCTGAAATGGCGACCATCGGGTATCCGCCAATGGACCTGCTGGAGAGCCGGAAGCTCATCGATGACAATCGCGCGTCGATCGAGGAGATTGCCGGCCATGCCAGGGGGATCGCGGTGCTGTGCGGCTATGTCGAGGCGGACCCGGCTAATTATCCGCTCCTCTACAATGCAGCGGCGTTTATGGAAAACGGTACAATCGCGGTGCGCAGCTACAAATCGCTGCTCCCGACATACGATGTGTTTGACGAGCACCGGTATTTTTCCCAGGGCCATGAGCGCGCGGTCATTGAATGCGGCGGCCGCAGGATCGGCGTTACTATCTGCGAGGACATCTGGAACGACCAGAGCCTGGAAGAGACAGGGGCGGCGGACGCGGCAGCGAGCGAGCGGTACGATTACACGAGAAACTACGACAGCAACCCGGTCCAGGAGTTCCTTGATCACGGGGCAAACCTGCTCGTGAACATATCCGCTTCTCCCTTCACCCGGGGGAAGAACAGGTATAAGCGCGCGATGCTTGCGCGCGTGGCCAGGACCCACAAGGTGCCCGTGATCTATGTCAACCAGGTGGGAGGCAATGACAGCCTCGTGTTTGACGGGAACAGCATTGCGATCAACGCCGAGGGGAAGATAATCTGCCGTGCCCGCCCCTTCGAGGAAGACCTCGTCATCTGCGATATGGATGAGCGGGGGGAGGTTGAAGTCGTCGATAGCGACATAGAGGACATCCGCCGCGCCCTGGTCCTGGGCGTGCGCGACTACGTGCGAAAATGCGGATTTTCCACCGTGGTGATCGGCCTTTCCGGCGGTATCGATTCAGCGCTTACGGCGGTACTGGCGGCGCAGGCGCTCGGGCCGGAGAATGTCACCGGCATAACCATGCCATCCATGTACTCCTCGTCCGGCAGCGTTGACGATTCACGGAAGCTTGCCGAGAACCTGGGGATCGCCTTCAAGGTGCTGCCCATAAAGGCGCTGTATGACCGGTACCGGCAGGACCTTAAGGTCCTCTTCGGCGACCGACCGGAAGACGTGACCGAAGAGAACATACAGGCGCGCATACGGGGGAACATCCTCATGGCGGTGAGTAACAAGGACAGGAGCCTGGTCCTCTCGACCGGGAACAAGTCGGAGCTGGCCATGGGCTACTGCACGCTCTATGGCGATATGTCGGGCGGGCTTGCCGTGATCTCGGACCTGCCCAAAACGCTGGTTTACGAGCTGTCGCGGCATATCAATGCCGGGCGGGAGATCATTCCGGTCGATACCATCACCAAGCCGCCCTCCGCGGAATTGCGCCCCAACCAGAAGGACCAGGACAGCCTGCCTCCCTACGAGGTTCTTGATCGAATCCTGGATCTCTACATCGAGGACAGGCTATCGGCCGGCGATATCGTGGCCCGGGGATTTCCCGGGGACCTGGTGCGGAAGGTGCTGCACACCGTGAACATCAACGAGTACAAGCGGCGCCAGGCCGCTCCGGGCATCAAGGTGACCGCCAAGGCCTTTGGCGCGGGGCGCAGGATACCCATCGCCCAGCGGTTCAGGCCGTAATGAGACGGGCAGGCGCCATGAAGGACAGCCCGAGCAATGCCCGGATCATGATCGTCGAAGATGACCGGCTTACCGCGCTCGATATCCGCAACGCCCTGAGGCGAATCGGCTACCAGGTCTATGATCCACTCGCCTCCGGTGCCGAGGCAGTGGAGAAGGCCGCGGCCCTTGATCCTGATCTGATCATCGCGGATATCACCCTCGAGGGCGAGATGAACGGTATCGAAGCGGTCCGTCAGATCAAGAAAATGATGGACATACCGGTCATTTATTTTACCGCGTACAGCTCGCCGGAGATGTTCCGCAGGGCCCTCGAGACCCATCCCCACGGCTACCTGGTCAAACCGGTGGGGACGGACGATCTGTACACGACCATCGAGACCGCGCTGCAGAGGAGCGGCCTGGAGAGGAAGCTGCGCGACAGCGAGTCCCGGTACCGCACCCTGGTGGAGATTTCACCGGACGGCATTGCGCTGACCGACCTCGACCTGAATTTTCTGATGGCGAACAGGAAGTTCCTGACAATGTACGGGTTTGAAAGCTTTGACGACCTGAAGTCGTCCGGAGCGACCGCGTATACCCTTTTCTCCGAAGAGGAGCGGGACCGCGCCATGCAGAACCTCAGGTCTAACCTCGACGCCGACAGCCAGCAGACCAGCGAATACAAGTCGATGCGCAGGGACGGAACGGTGTTCCCCATCGACCTTACCCTTACCGTTGTCCGCGACGAGTCAGACCAGCCAAAATATCTCCTCGGGATCGTGCGCGATATATCCAAGCGCAAGATGCTCGAAGAGAATCTGCAGTGGGAGCTCTCAAGCAATGCCTCGCTTGCCGATCTTTCTGAATTCATAATCAGGCCGGGCATAGCCATTGAGGAGATATCTGAGCAGGTGCTCCAGCACGCCCGGACGCTCACCGGCAGCGACCATGGATACGCCGGGATCATAGATCTGAAGACCGGGGAGCTCGTCTGCCACACCCTCTCGCGGATGATGGAAAGGGAATGCGGCATCAAGAACGAAAACGAGCGAATCGCATTCCCGCGGGGGGAGGACGGCAGGTACGGCGGCCTCTGGGGCCATTCGCTCAATACGCTGAAGCCGTTCTTTACCAATTCTCCCGGAGGGCACCAGGCATTGATGCGCGTTCCTTCCGGCCACGTGCCCCTGAAAAATTTTCTCTCGGTGCCGGCGGTCGTGGGCGAAACATTGCTGGGGCAGATCGCCCTGGCCAATACGCGCCACGACTACACGGATCGTGACCTGGAAACCGTGCGTCGAATCGCGGACCTCTACGCGCTGACGATCCAGCGGCAGAATTATGAGCGCGCGCTCCAGGAGGCCAATGAGCTGCTGGAACAGCGCGTTCGCGAGCGGACCGCGAAGCTCCGCAGCGAGATCGAAGAGAGGAAACGGGTCGAGCAGATGCTCCGCGAGGGCGAGGAGGTTGCCCGCGGGCTCATCAACTCCCCGAGCGAGCCGGTATTCCTGGTCTCGACCGATGGAACGGTGATAGACCTGAACGCGGAGCTGGAAAAAAGGATGGAGCTTGCGAAGGCGGAGATCATCGGCACCTCGATGTTTGACTATATACGTGAAGACCAGGCGGCAGGCTATCGGCAAAAGATGGATGCCGTGGCGTCCTCGGGCAAGGCGGTCCGCTTTGAGCACCAGATCGGCAGGAACTGGTTTGACACGATCATGTACCCGGTGACAGATTACCGCGGCATCGTCACCAAGCTGGCGGTTTTTTCACATGATATAACGGAGACGAGGCGCCTTCAGAAAGAGATCATGGAGATCAGCGAGCTTGAGCGCAAGCGGATCGGGCAGGACCTGCATGACGGACTGGGCCAGAAGCTGACCGGTATTGGCTTTCTCGCCGAGGCGCTGAAGCGGTCCATGCATGAAAAGAATTATCCGGAGCTGGCGGATATAGAGGAGATCAGCGCAAACATTGCCGAATCCATCGATGACGCGCGAAAGATATCGCGGGGTCTGTGGACCACGCGCATCGAATCCTACGATGCACGACGAGCCCTGCTGGAGCTGGCGGAAGACACGGAGGACCTGTTCGGCATAACCTGTTCTCTGGAAAGCGACCTGTCAGGACCGATTGTTGACAGCGCGATTGTAACCAACCTTTATTTTATAACGCGTGAATCAATCAACAACGCGATAAAGCACGGGAAGGCCGACCGTATTGATGTCCGTCTGTCCGACGATCCCGAAAGCCTCTTCCTCGAGATTCAGGACAACGGTATGGGAGCGGCCGCTACCTTCGATGAAGGCAAGGGGATCGGGCTCAGGATCATGCGGTACCGGGCAGGGATTATCGGCGGGACCTGTACGTTTGATGCCGCCGGCAAGGGATTCACTGTCCGCGTGGCAATCAGAAAGGAGTCCTTTGGCAGATGATCCCAACGCGACTGTTGCGCTGCGGAGAGGGTAATGGAATCTGTTATGCGCGGCTTACTGTAATTTACTATTGACAAAGGGGTCAAATTTCAGGATACTAATAGTAGTATAGTTTGATTAGGTACTTCCGTTGGCCGGGCATATGACAACGGAGAGTGAATCGCGAGCGGCGGAAGGCAACCATGACGGAAGAGACAACACGGATTATCATCGTAGACGACCACCCCCTGGTCCGCCAGGGAATGAAAAAGGTCATTGAAAAGGAACAGGGGCTCACGGTCATCAATGAGGCGGGAAGCGCGGAGGAGGCGATCCGCTGTATCAATCAGGTAGAGCCGGACCTGGCCATCGTGGATATATCGATGGAGAGTGAAACGAGCGGGATAGACCTGATCAAGGCGATGAGGGACCGTTTCCCGGCCATAAAAGTGCTGGTGCTCTCCATGCATGATGAGAACATCTACGCGGAACGTGCGCTGAGGGCTGGAGCGCGCGGATATGTAGCCAAAAAGGAGGCCCCCGCGGTGATCATTCAGGCCATTCGGACGGTGATGGGCGGGGAGCTTTACCTGAGCGGAAGGATATCCATGAAGATAATCGACCGCCTGTTCCAGGGCAAGGACTCTGGCGCGGAGTCATTGCCTGACATACTCTCAGACCGGGAGCTTGAAATATTCCGTATGATCGGCGGCGGGATGAGCACCGGCGACATTGCGAAAAAGCTGAACATCAGCGTCAATACCATCGAAAGCCACCGCAAGAAGATCAAGGACAAACTGGG